>JAKQQL010000014.1:0-9422 GCA_029564175.1 Candidatus Cloacimonadota bacterium | reverse complement strand
TGCTTTTTTGTTCAGCGCTTTTTTTCATCAGTTCGGCACTTTTAAAGGATTGATTGTTTTTTAGAGCCAATTCTCTTGCCTGTTGAAGGCTGATGGTTTTTGCCTGTGCAGTGCAGAACAAGCTCAATGAGAAAATGATTAAAACAAGTCTGTGCCATTTAATTAATACATTTTTACTTTTCATATTACACCTCTCTTGGTTCAAGACCTCTGTATATGATATCGGCTACGCCTTCTTTAATGTGTTTCATGTCTATATTACTCTTAGATAAGAGCCATGTGGTAATTGTAAAATCCAAAGAACCAAATATAATGGTTGTAAGTAATTCAGGATCAATTTTTCTGATTCTGCCCGCATCAACTGCATTCTTACATAATTCGGTCAAATGGTTCAGATAATTCTTTACTGGCCAGAAATCAGGGTATTTCTTGTAAAATTCAGGACTTTGTCTTAACTCGATAATAATCAGTTTTGCTGAATCTCTGTTTTTTTTACAATATTCAATGTGTAAATCGATAAATGTGATAATCTTTTCTACTGGATCTTCGATTTTTTTAAGTTTTTTATCTGCTTTCTCCAATAAATCAGTAATCATTTCTTCGAAGCATTTGATCAGTAAATCATTTTTGTTTTCAAAATACAAGTAAATAGTGCCATCCGCTACTTTTGCCTCTTTGGCAATATCAGAGATTTTTGTCTCATGAAATCCTTTTTGAGCAAAAATTTTAATGGCTGCTTTAAAAATATCGGTTCGTCTGTTGTTCTTTTTATCATTCAGATCTTCGATTGCATAAGCCATTTTTGATCCTCCTTTTACTTTAATATATGAATTATGACTCATTTTTGAATGACTGCTCATATTGTCAAGCGTTTTTTGAATCATTGTTCAGAATTATAGAAAGATTGTATTATTTCACGGGGAGATACTGAGGTGCGGAGGGAATTGAGAGAGTTAAAAGAAACAGACTATTTCATATCACGCGGAGACGCGGAGGCGCGGAGAGAAAAGAAGATAAAATAAACTGAATCAGGGAGAAAAGAGAATTATTCATAAACTAGGAGAATAAAATCTGAATATTAAACCAGAATAACACAATTCTCCTCCGCGTCTCCACGTGAGATACAATTCGTGTTTGTAGTAGGGAATGTCATTCATCATTCATCACTCACAATTAAACGTACCACCCCGTCACTCCGTGACACACTCCACAGGAGGGGATTTTATATTCATCAAATGATTGAGTTACATCTTTATTTTCTCCGCGACTCCGCGACTCAGCGTGAGAATAATACTATAATGGATTTTTCTGTTGATTTATATTGAGCTTTGAATTAGTTGAAGGAACATGATGATTGACAATTCGATGAAGTCCATCTTTTAACTTTTCAGCTCCAAAGTTAATTAAAAGACCTACTTCAAGATTCATTAGTCGAAGATAGGTGAGTAATTGTTTTTTTGATACAGGATTTAGACTTTCTACTGACTTTAACTCAACAATAATTTTACTCTCAACCAGTAAATCACAACGGAATCCTTCTTGAAAATGAACTCCCTCAAACTCAAAATTTATACATTTCTGTCTTTCAATTTTTAGTCCTTTTAACTCTAACTGCTTTGCTAATATAACTTCATATACCGATTCAAGCAATCCGGGACCTAGTTTTATGTGGAGATTTAATGCTGTATCGATAACAATTCCAGTTATTTCATCAATTTCCATATAAGAAAAACCTCTCTTTTCTGTAACAATGTTTCAAATCCTGAGAAAATCATTTTTTATAGCTTTTTTGAGTTCCTCTCCTCCGCGTCTCCGCGTCTCCGCGTGAGAAAAGAAAGAGCAGACCTTAAAGCCTGCCCTGTAAAAATAATTAGTCTTCGTAAACTACTGCTGTGCCGGATACTGAGACCATTAGCATACTGCCATTCTGTCCCAGTACTTCATAATCCACATCAATGCCCACAATGCCATTTGCACCCATCGCGTAGGCTCTTTGTTTCATTTCTGCAAGAGCAGATTCTCTGGCAGCGATCAGTTCATTTTCATAAGTGCCTGAACGACCGCCAAATATATCTGTGATACTGGCAAAAATATCTTTTACCAGATTAACACCAGCGATGACTTCTCCAAATACAAGACCTTTGTATTCCACGATTGTTTTACCTTCTAAGTTTGGGGTAGTTGTTACCAGCATGATTGCCTCCTTTTATTTTTTTGATAGGATAATTTAATTGAGTAAGCCTGTCAAATTAAATTATCTTTATTTCTAACCAGGTTTTAAACTTTTTACAGAATATTTGATTGTCACATGAGAATCATCATAAAAATTCTCTGGTAAATCCTTTTTAAACATCTGTTCAGCTTGTTGATACTGAATGCAGTGATTGAATTGATAATACTTCATAACAGGTTTCAGCAGTCGCAATTGTACGGCTTTTTTAACAGAGAGACGTTCCAGAAGTCTTTTCAATATAGCAACACATAAAAGCTGATTCTCAATTTGAAGAGAAAAGCGCTTGATCAAGGCATGGATAATCATCAGAAACACTGCATAAGAAGATATCCCTCTTTTTCTTAGTGAAGGATATTTTTTCTTGTATTTCAAAGCATAAAGTGCCAAATCTTTTTTAAAGAGAGGATTCAAATCTTCCCAAATCAGCTTACAGATTGCATTGATCTGAATGATCGACAAATTTTGTTTTTGAAGACTTCGTTCTGTCTTTCTTCGTACCACACAAACAGATCCGCAGGCGTACCAGGCAAGATTTATATCCCCTGTTTTTTTCGGATAATCATGTTCTTTATGCTTAAAGATGACTTTCATACGTACCTCTTGATGATAAGATACTCATATCTTTAAAAAAAACAATATTTTTCTCACTTATTTCTCTTATCTATCCTGTAGAAATCTCTTTTTTTATCAGCTAACTACTGCCTGCACACTTTCCTGATTCAATCAAATTATCTGTTTAGATGAAGCGGAACTAAGTAGGAACTGAAGCGGAAAGAAGGCGGATTTCATCAGATTTTTTTTTACAATATGAAGTATATTTTTAACAATCAGTCAATTCAGGGGAAAGATCAAAATGAGGGTTTTAAACGCTCAGACATTTTGTAACTGTATTATTTTAAAACCTTTTGAATAAATTTGAATAAAGAGTTTGACAAACTTTTCAGATTATGCTATAGATAAACAATTAAGTAATTATGGAGGTTTTAAAATGGCACATCAGATTAAAAAAGAAGAATGTATTAATTGTGGTGCATGCGAAGGTGTATGTCCTGTTCAGTGTATTACAGAAGTGGATCATGCCCGCCTAATTGATGTTTCTGTTTGTGTGGACTGTGGTGCTTGTAAAGATGTATGTCCTGTTGCCTGTATCAAAGGACCTAATGATTAAGTCATAACAGGATCTGACCAAAATTGAGCCGGATCCTGGTTTTATTCAATTCAATAATAGTCAGTTAGAAACGATGAAAATAATTGAATTTCATTCGTTTTTTGCGAATTTGAGTTAACTTTTTACTGAAACTGATTAAAAAAATTGACATGATTATATGATTATATTAATTGGAATCTATGAAAATAAGACTGTATTTAACATTAAGATATCTAAAAGGGAGAAGTAAGCTTTTACTTTCTCCATCTAATGTTTTGTCGCTAAGCGGTATCATTATTGGTGTGTTTGCACTTTTGATCGTCTCATCTGTGATGAATGGTTTTAGTACCGATATGATGAAACGGATAATCGAAACCAAAGGAGAAATCCGTTTTGCCAGACAGGATAAACAGCCAATAGTCAATTATGAAGCGATAAGCAGTCAGCTAAAGAAGATTCCGAATATTGATCAGATGAGTCCGGTTGTGCATTGCGAATTGCTTTTAAGACGAAACCAATACACAGCTTTTTCACAATCAGCAGGTATAAAACTCAGCGTGCATGAAAAAGTCAGTTCGCTACTTCATAAAATCAGACTCGGCGAGCCTGATGAACAGGGACTTTCTGAAAAAGGCATCATCTTAGGTTCGGATTTATCATATCAGCTCTTTGCCACGATTGGAGATACCCTCGAAGTCATCTCTCCGGCTGGTTCCGTGATGAGTGCTTTTGGTTATCTGCCAAAAGTCGATAAGGTCAGGGTTATCGGTATTTTTTCAACCGGTTTACCTGAATATGATCAGACGCTTTCCTACATATCTCTTGATCTGGCAATGGATTTAAAAAATCAACAGGGGATTGACTTTTTTGAAAGTACTACTTTTAAGTCTTCAAAATCGGTTCAAACGGCTAAGCACTTTAACCAAAATGCCTTTTTAAAAGCTGATTCAAAAACGAATGAGAGTCTTATACAGGCAAAGCATTGGAGTGAGATTGATCATTCCTTGTTTCAGGCTGTCAGAATCGAAAAGACCGCAATGTTTTTTGTACTTTCACTCATGCTGATACTCTCCGGATTTAACATTATGAACAACAATATCCGCACGATTTCAGAAAAGAAATTTGACATTTCTCTTTTAAAATCGATTGGATTAAGTGAAAAAAAGATGTATCAGATTGTATCGAATATGGGCTTATTTTTAGGCATCTCCGGTACAATTATAGGAGAAATACTGGCTTTATTACTCATCTTGAGCCAGTATTACTGGCAATACATTCAGATACCAATAGCCGGTTTTCCTTTTACGTCCTTACCGGTTGTGATTCGTTGGCAGGATTTCCTGCTGTTTGGTTTACTGGCAATCAGTGTCAGTTTTTTAAGTTCATTGATCCCTGCCAAAAAGGCAATGAACTACAATATGATTCAAGTCTTGCGTGAAAATGAATAGATTCATGCTTCCATAAAACAGATATCGTTCTCAAAAGGAGATAATATGAGCACAGTTAAAGAAAAACTGGAAGACTTAAAAAAACGTGAAGCGAAAGCCATGCAAATGGGCGGTGCAGAGCAGATTGAAGCTCAGCATAAAAAAGGGAAATTAACAGCCCGTGAACGCATTGATTTACTCTTCGACCCGGGAACATTCAGAGAAATTGACATGTTTGTCCGTCACCGTTGTGACAATTTCGGAATGGAAAAAATCAATATTCCTTGTGATGGTGTGGTAACAGGGCATGGTTTGGTAAACGGCAGAGTCGTATTTGCTTATGCACAGGACTTTACAGCACGTGCAGGTTCATTAGGTGAAATGCATGCCGAAAAAATCTGTAAAATCATGGATCTGGCACTTAAAGCCGGTAAACCGGTTGTCGGTCTGAATGATTCAGGCGGTGCTCGTATTCAGGAAGGTATTGATGCGCTGAATGGTTATGGCAATATCTTTTTCAGAAATTCCAGAGCTTCTGGTGTCATCCCTCAGATTTCTGCCATTATGGGACCATGCGCCGGTGGTGCGGTTTATTCCCCTGCAATGACAGATTTTGTATTCATGGTAAAAAATAGCAGTTTTATGTTTATTACCGGTCCTGATGTAATTCGTGCCGTTACTGGTGAAGATACCACTCAGGAAGAACTTGGCGGAGCAATGGCTCATAATACCAAGAGTGGCAATGCCCATTTTGCCTGCGAAGATGATGCACATTGTATTGAAGAGATCAAAGTACTTTTAGATTATCTGCCTTCCAACAATATGGAAGAAGCGCCTGTTTATCAATCATCCGATAGTAAAAGCCGTATCTGCAACGATCTGGACAGCATTATCCCTGATGATCCAAAATCTGGTTATGATATGAGAAATGTCATTCATTCTGTAATGGATAATGGCACATTCTATGAAGTGCATGAACATTATGCAACCAATATTATTGTCGGTTTTGCCCGTTTAAATGGCAGATCAGTTGGTATTATTGCCAATCAGCCAATGGTTTTGGCAGGTTGTCTGGATATTGATGCCTCTGACAAAGCCGCCCGTTTTATCAGAACCTGTGATGCCTTTAATGTACCGATCGTCAGCTTTGTGGATGTACCAGGATACTTGCCAGGTACCCATCAGGAATGGGCTGGTATTATCAGACATGGCGCTAAACTGCTCTGGGTTTACTCAGAAGCAACCGTTCCAAAACTCACTGTCGTAACCCGTAAAAACTATGGTGGATCGTACATTGCCATGAGTTCCAAGCACTTAGGTGCAGATATGGTGCTGGCATGGCCAACTTCTGAGATTGCCGTGATGGGTGCTCAGGGTGCTGCCAATATCATCTATCGTAAAGATATTACAACTGCTGAAAATCCGGCTGCCAAGAGACAGGAAAAGATTAAGGAATACGAAGATTTATTCTCAAATCCATACATTGCAGCTGAACGCGGTTATGTAGATGCAGTCATTATGCCTTCTGATACCAGAATCCGTTTAATTGATGCGCTTGAAGCCATGGCTGGCAAATCAGAACTGATGCCGCCTAAAAAACATGGAAATGTTCCATTATAAAGGCAATGGAGTTTCAATGAAAAAAGATAAAGAATTAAAACAAAAGGCTGCACTGGCTGGTGTGATGATGTTTATTGAAGAAGAAATGGCAAGACAACAACAGGCAATTTCATCAGAACACGGTCAGGTACAAAGTGCCTGGGGACATTATGGTCGTCAAAGTATCATGAGTAATCGTGGTATGATGCAAATGAAATTTAGAAAGAGATAGTATTCAGGAGGAAGAATGTTTGATAATCATGGCATTGTAAAAATGACCGATATGAATTATTCAGCGGACAGACCAAAAGCTGAAAATCCGATAAAGATACAAGACCTGAGCTTTCGCGATGGTCATCAATCCATTTATGCCACACGCGGACGTACTGAAGATATGTTGCCTATGGCTGAAATGATGGACGAAGTGGGCTTTTACTCGATGGAAGTATGGGGCGGAGCTACTTTTGATACCATGCACCGTTTCCTCAATGAAGATCCGTGGGAAAGAATAAAAACCTTAAAAAAATATATCAAAAAAACCCCATTCTCCATGCTCCTGCGTGGTCAGAATCTGGTGGGTTATAGAAACTATGCCGACGATGTGGTGGAAAACTTTGTTGAAAGAGCCGCTGTTAATGGCATTGATATCTTCAGGGTATTTGATGCATTAAATGATTTTAGAAATTTTGAAACCTGTGTCAAGGTGATTAAAAAAAATCAAAAGCACTTTCAGGGAACCATTTGCTTCTCTCTGACCGAACAACGTATGGGCGGAGAAATCTACAACATAGATTATTATCTGGATAAGGCAAAACAGCTGGAAGCCATGGGTGCAGACAGTATCTGTATCAAAGATATGGCTGGATTAGTAGCTCCTTATGATGCATACAATCTGGTAAAAGCGCTCAAATCTACCGTTAAATTGCCTATTCATCTGCATACCCATTTCACATCCGGTATGGGCGACCTGGCGCTCTTCAAAGCCATCGAAGCGGGTGTGGATATCATTGATACCTGTATGGCGCCTTATGCCTACAGAACCTCACATGCCGCTGTTGAGCCGCTGGTTATTTCTTTACTGGGTACAAACCGTGATACCGGCTTTGATATCAAAAAACTGAATCAGATTGATGAAGAAATTGAAAAAATTACACCTAAATACAAACATCTGCTCGACACATCCAAAACAGCGATTATTGATACCAATGTCATTATCCACCAGACACCAGGTGGTATGATTTCCAATCTGGTCAGCCAGTTAAGAGCTATGGGTGCTGAGGATAAACTGGAACAGGTCTATGCGCAGTTGCCTGGCGTTCGTAAAGATCTGGGCATGATTCCACTGGTAACACCTACCAGTCAGATTGTCGGTATTCAAACCGTTAATAATGTACTCTTTGATAAAGAACAGGGAGAATACTCACGGATTACCAATGAAGTCAAAGATTTATGCTACGGACTTTATGGAAAAACAACCCGCGAAATGAATCCGGAAGTTCAGAAAAAAGGGCTTAAAGATTATCCACGCGGTGAAGAACCTATTTCCTGCCGTCCTGGTGATATCTTAACCCCTGAAATGCCGGATGTAAAAGAAAAGGCAAAAGGCATTGCCAAGAGCATTGATGATGAACTCATTGTAGCACTTTACCCGTTGACGGGTATCCGTTTCTTAAAATGGAAATATGGTATGGAACCGGTACCAGAAGATGTAAAACCTAAAAGCATCGAAGAAATCAAAGCACAGGAAGAACTCATTCGCAAGGCAATTGCCGGCGAAGTAGTTGAAAAACCGAAGAAAGACAAACCTGAAAATGTCAGAGAATTTGATGTCTTTGTTGATGGTGAATACTTTAAAGTCGAAGTCGCTGTTCCGGAAGGATTCCAGGCAGCACCTGTCCGTAATATACCTCAGGTAAACCGCCCTGTTGCAAGTGCTGCACCAGCAAGAAGCACTGCCCCTGCTGCGACTCCTTCTGTTGCGCTGGCAGATGGTCAAAAAGGAATTGTAGCACCTATGCCAGGTATGATTGTAAGCTATGAGAAAAAACAAGGTGATACAGTAAAAGCAGGCGATACCGTTGTTGTGCTGGAAGCGATGAAAATGAACAATAATCTGACTGCCCCATGCGATGGCACTATTGTATCCATTCCACAGAAAATGGGCGATACAGTCGCTAAAAATGATATTCTCTGCGTCATCGAATAACATTTTAAAATCATATAATTAAGGTGCCTTTGGGCACCTTTTTTCTTTTCTGGTATTACATGCATCTTGCGTGTAGAAAATAGTTCGCATCACGCGGAGTCGCGAAGAAGAAAGATGTTGTAACGTAAGCTACCAGCTTGCGTAGTGAATCTTAGACAAGCAGAGTTGATTTCCTTACATGCTAACGCACCTACGGAGCGGGATTTATAGATCATTGTTTTCCATGCGTTTACGAATCTGTGCAAAAACTAACATTCCGTAGGAATGACCGATCCCCAGATGCGGAAGCGTCTGGTATATTGTATGTTACAAGTTAAGAGGCGTAGGTACGACCGAATAAAATCTACATTTTTGCACAGCCTCTAAAACCGGTGGACTACTCATATATTGCCCTTTCAGGGTATTTTCTGGAAGATCCATATACTAAAGTGCTTTTCCGTCAAATCCGTGTCAAAAAATCTTTTCCGTGGCTTTCCGTTTTTCCGTGGTTGATCAGAAAAGTTCATGTTTACCTTGGTGGAAAATTTCTCATTTATTTCTGCACACTTTTCAGAAAACGCCTCTTTTTTAAAACAAAATGAAAAATAATTCTGCCAAAAAGACAAAATCTGCGTTTCTGTCCGGGTAATATATATAGAGGGGTGTATCAGAATATATAGAAATATTACCTCTCATGTTTCCGAGTTGTATAACTGATTAAAAAATAGTAAGATAGCAAAAATAAAGTTTGACAAAAAGTCTCCTTAAGTTATTGTTGTATTAGAAGTTAAACAAAACAAAAAGGAGACTCAATAAATGAAAAATTCATTT
>JAKQQL010000005.1:0-6161 GCA_029564175.1 Candidatus Cloacimonadota bacterium | reverse complement strand
CTAAGAGATTTGAGAACTCGAATCAACTCCATTAAGAATACCAAACAGATTACCAATGCTATGAAAATGGTAGCTGCAGCAAAACTGAGAAAATCTCAGGATGCCTGCATTAAATCAAGACCTTATTCAGATTATGTAGATAAAATGCTCAGGATACTTCAGAAAAAAAACAATACAAATCCTCATCCAATGTTGATATCTCCTAATCCAAAAGGTAAAATACTGTTAGTTGTAGTAACTGGTGATCGCGGACTTTGCGGTTCATTCAACTCCAGTGTAATTCGCTTTGCAACATCCTATATTAAGCAAAATCAAGAAAAAATTTTTGATTTATTCTGTATTGGAAGAAAAGCGTATGATGCCTTCAAAAGAAAAGAAAATGTCGTAAAGCATTTCTATAATCTCGCAGAAGGCATTGAAATTGAAAAAATTCATCCAATCAGAGAAGCTTTGCTGGAAGTTTATACCAATGGTGAATACTACAAAGTAGAAGTAATCTATAATGAATTTAAGTCTGCCATTCAGCAGGAATTAGTTTGTAAGCAAATTCTTCCTGTGGTTCCTTCAGAGTCTGATGACATCTCCATGATTGACTTTATCTATGAACCTGATGAAACCGCACTGATTGAAGAATTATGTGTCAAATATATAAACGTTGAACTATGGCGTGTATTGCTCGAATCGAATGCTGCAGAGCAGGGAGCCAGAATGACAGCAATGGATAATGCAACCAATAATGCAAGCGATCTGATTGGTCTGCTTAGTCTGCAGTACAACCGTGAGCGTCAGGCTCAGATCACAACCGAAATCATCGAAGTTGCTTCCGGAGCGGAAGCAATCAAACAGTAATTGTTAGAATGTGGAATTAACCGCATCAAAGAAATAGAGGCTAATATGATAAAAGGAAAAGTCGTTCAGGTTATCGGCCCCGTTATCGATGCAGAATTTCCGGAAGGAAAACTTCCTGCAATTCATAATGCGTTAACCATTCAACGCGAAGGCGGAAAATTGCTAACGCTTGAAGTACAGCTTCATCTGGGTGAAAACTCAGTTCGTGCTGTTGCGATGGATTCTACTGACGGTATCATCAGAGGTACTGATGTTACTGATACAGGCAATCCAATTACAGTTCCTGTCGGAGAATGTGTTTTAGGGCGTATTCTCAATGTTGTGGGCGATCCTGTAGATGAACAGGGTCCTGTAAAAGCACAGGAACATTTCTCCATTCACAGACAAGCGCCTGCTTATGAAGAACTGGATACTAAAGAAGCGATTCTTGAAACGGGTATCAAAGTGATTGACTTGATTGAACCTTACCTAAAAGGAGGTAAAACAGGTCTTTTTGGTGGTGCAGGTGTCGGTAAAACCGTGTTGATTCAGGAATTAATCAGAAACATCTCAACTGAACACGGTGGTTATTCCGTATTCTGCGGTGTCGGTGAAAGAACCCGTGAAGGTAATGACCTCTGGCTGGAAATGAATCAGTCAGGCGTTATTAAGAATACAGCGATGGTCTTCGGTCAGATGAATGAACCACCTGGAGCACGTATGCGTGTTGGTCTTACAGGCCTCACTATTGCTGAATACTTCCGTGATGTGGCCAAAAAAGACGTTTTACTCTTTATTGACAATATATTCCGTTTTACTCAGGCAGGTAGTGAGGTATCAGCTCTGCTGGGTCGTATGCCATCTGCCGTTGGTTATCAGCCAACTCTGGCAACAGAAATGGGTGAATTACAAGAACGTATTACTTCAACTGTCAATGGATCTATTACTTCTGTTCAGGCGATTTATGTGCCAGCAGATGACTTTACAGATCCTGCACCGGCCACCACCTTCTCTCACCTTGATGCGTCCACCTTCCTTTCCAGACGTATTGTGGAATTAGGTATTTATCCGGCAGTAGATCCGCTCATGTCCACCAGCCGTATTCTTGATCCAAAGATTATTGGCGAAGAACACTATCAGGTGGCGCGTGAAACGCAGAGAATTATTCAGAAATACAAAGATCTGCAAGATATTATTGCCATTCTGGGTATGGACGAGTTATCAGAAAATGATAAACTGGTCGTTAACCGTGCCCGTAAACTGGAAAGATTCTTCTCACAGCCTTTCTTTGTGGCAGAAGAGTTTACCAATTATCCAGGTGAATACGTATCCATCAAAGATACAATCAATGGTTTCAAAGCGATTATAGACGGCTATTGTGATGACTGGCCAGAACAGGCTTTCTTATTCGTAGGCAAGTTGGAACAAGCAGAAGCTAAAGCCATGAAACTGAAAAAACAATAGATTGGACACTATGATGAGTAAAATCCATATTGAAATTGTCAGACCTTCAGGTAAAAAACTGGATACACTGGTTGACACAGTGATTGTTCCAGGTGTTGATGGTGATTTTGAAATAATGGTCAATCATACCCCCTTTATTACAAAAGTCAGACCTGGTACACTTATCACAAACAATGAAGGAAAAGAAGAAAAGTACGCTATTCATGATGGATTTATCACAGTTGAAAATAACGAAATCATTATTATCAGCGAAACCATAGAATCCAAAAATGAAATTGATATATCCCGTGCTGAAGCAGCTAAAGATCGTGCAGAAAAGCGCCTTTTTGGAGACAAAAAGGATAACGTTGACTTCAGACGCGCCGAGATCGCCTTACACCGTGCTATTGCCAGAATTAACACGATAGCATAGCATTTTAACTTATAAACACCACATTGTTTATCATTGTGGTGTTTTTTAAATATCATATTTACAATACCAACAAGGTTAATCATATGGATAATGAAACAAAAACTAATTACAGTACAATTGATTTTTTAAAACTGATAGGTTCTATTTTGGTCATTTGTATTCACACTCACCCATTTAATAATTTGTCGGAGACTTTAGATTTTTGGTATATAAACATGCTATGCAGAATAGCTGTGCCTTTCTTCTTTATCTCATCTGGCTATTTTTTTTATAAAAAAATACATAACTATGGACATCAAACAATCATTCTTAAAAAATATCTCTATCGTATCATACGATTATATCTATTTTGGAGTATGATTTACTTTCCGTTTTATGTTGGTTTTTCACATATCAATCTTAATAGTATTCGTATGTTTATTATGGGTTTCTTTTTGAATGGAACTTTTTATCATTTATGGTTTTTTCCAGCGTTGATTTCATCAGTATTATTAGTGTATTTTCTGAGTATTCGTTACTCATTGAAAACAATTATCATCTCTTTTTCTATCATATACATAATTGGCCTGTTTGGTGATTCATATTATCATCTGTCAGAATATTTTGGTATTAAATCTCTTATTGATTTTTATCGTAGTTTCTTTGTCTATACAAGGAATGGGTTTTTCTTTGGTGTTTTGTATGTTAGTATTGGAGCTTATATATCTACAATTAACCCAAAAACTTTCAATTCAAAATTGTTCTCTACCGGTATCATTTTCTGTTCTGTTTTTTATATATCTGAGGTTTATTGTGTTAAAACCTTTCAGCTTGCGAGTGATTATAACATGTATTTATTTCTGTTTCCTTTATCTAGTCTCATTTTTATAAAGGCTTTAAACAGTAATATTTTTAAACTTTACAATACTTCAAGATTTCGCGATTACTCGACATTAATATATGTATTTCATCCCTTACCAATTGAAATGACAAAAATCATTTGTTTTAAATTTTCATTAAGTAAACCAACATCATTTGAATATTTTATTATTTCTCTAACATCATCCATCTTATTTATCTACCTTTATAAGATTTATTCAAAAATTGATTTTAGAAGTCTTTATCATAAATAACACATTATATAAATTCGTATTATTTTGAATTACAATGTGAATTTTATTTCAATCTTTAAAACCACCATATTACCTAAAATCATCTAAAGATACAGTTTAAAGAAAAAATGATAACATTCAATGACTTTTGCATTTATAACAGAAAGCTTAACCTCTTTAAATAACAAATTAGTTTATTTTCTTTTCAAACTATCATTTAAGACACGATGTTCTTTGAAATAATAAGTTGGCAAAAATGAAAGCCCCTGATTTATCAGGGGCTTATATTTTATCTTACAGTTAGATTAATAATACAGGTATCTTAAGTCTTCGACTTTAGCTTCTTCTCTGACTTTTCTGTACCATTCTGAGTAGAACTGGTTTTGTTTACGAGTACGGTATTCTTCGGTTAATTTCGCTTTATCAGTATTCCAAACATTCATATCTGCTTTAGTTCTGATACTTGCAAATCCGATAAAAGCACCATTTTCTGTTTTAATAACCTGAGAAGTCTGGTTAGTATTTAAAGCAAGAAGTGCTTTATTAAGATCTTTATTTAAGCCAATTTCAGGGATAGAGGCTTCTTCATTAACATCTGTAAAATCAATAACTTTCCAGCCTTCAGCTGCAGCCATTTCAAAATATTTATCAGGTGTTGCTTTTTTAGCAAAATCTTCAGCCATTTGTGCTGCTTTAGCAATTCGTTTTTGGCGGTCAAGTTTGAACTTAATCGGGTCTTTAACATTATTGAAATCTTCAAAATGCTTACCTTGTTTTGAAGATACTTCTGCAACCATATAAGAGCCGTCATAGATTTTTACAGGTTTTTCAAGATGACCGACACCTTTTTTAAATGCAACTTTAACCAAATGTGGATATCTGCCTAACATAGGGATCGCCTGTGCTTTTTCATCAAAATCCATGGTTTCTTCTACTTTGATATTCATTGTTTTTGCAGCTTTTTCAATGCCTTCTTTGTTAGCTAACTCATAGAATTCTTCCGCTTTGTCACGAACTTCCATCTTAGTTTTTTCACTGGCTTTTAAAGAAATTAAAATATGGCTTGCCTGAACTTCTGGTTCGCCTTTTTCATTTGTTTTTTTACCAGTTACTTTTAAGATATGCCATCCAAAACTGGTTTTGAAAGGTTGACTAACCTGTCCAACAGGTAAACTAAAAGCAACATCAGAAAATTCAGTTACCATTGAACCTTTTGCAAAGAAACCTAAGTCTCCCCCACGTGAAGCTGAACCTGGATCCTGGGAATATGATTTAGCTAATTCAGCAAAATCCTGACCGCTCAAAAGATCATTATAGATATTATCAATTTCAACTTTTGCCTGTGCTGCATCATCTTTACTTGGAACTAATGCAAATTTAACATATTTGTATTTTGCAGAGGCTTCTTTTTTATAATCTTTTTCTTTGTTTGCTTCATAATAGTCTTTAATTTCCTTTTCTGAAACGGTTTCAGCAGGTATATTATTGTAATCAAAATAAATGAGTTTACCTGTTACTTTTTCATTTTTTGCAATATACTCGATACGAGCAGAATCATCAACGACTTTAGCCAGAGATTTAATTTTATCTTCCAGTTTTTCATAAGGTAAGGATTCGCGGATATAAGATTCCAGCATAGATGCAAATTCTTCATTAGTGGTTAACAGGCTCATGTATTTTTGTTTATCAAAAACACCATTTGTCTGAAACTGTGGATTGTATTGCAATTCTGCAGGAGGATCATTTTTCAGCTTATCTAAGACATCATTATCCGTAACTTTAATATGATAACGTTTAATCTGTTTTTCCATAATTTTCTGATTGACGAATCTTTCCCAATACTGATCACTCATACGCTGATAAGTCTGATCATCCATTTCCATATCAGGGTTTTGTTGCATTTGTTGTGAGATAAATTGTCTCAGCATCTTATCATAATCCTGAAACAAGACCTTTTTACCATATATTTTACCTACATAAGGTTTTGGGTAAAATACTTCGGATACCCCCATTACTGCCATACCTAAAATGAATACAACAGCGATGAACCAGATAATCCACTTTTGATTCTTTCTTAAGCTCTCTAACATTCATTTCCTCCAGAGAATATAAATATCTTAATATAATGATATAAAATTAAACCATGGTTAATCAGTCAAGTAAAAAAGCATATTTTATGCTTTTTTCTGTAATTGTCCTATTTAAGAATAAGATAAAGCATTAAATAATGTCGGCGAAAATAAATGAGAAATCTGGAAAAAATAAATGAGAAATCCTGCATTTCAGGGCTGTTGAGTCGGCTAAATTTCTCATTTATTTTTTCCAAGTTTTTGAAGATCGCTATATTTTTGATGTTCAGTTTTGCG
>JAKQQL010000482.1:0-6155 GCA_029564175.1 Candidatus Cloacimonadota bacterium | reverse complement strand
AAAACGTCTGAATAAATGATTTGAAAGCCTGGGAGACCAGGCTTTTTTAAATAATCTCCGAGATAGTTGATATTTTTTTGATTATGTTTTTGAATAAAAATAACTTTATGCCTGATAAGGAAAGCATAAGGAATGAATAAGGATAGAATAAGGAAAGAATCTTTGAATATGATAGGAGAAAGAAATTTATACGTGTATTTTTATATAAAATAATCAGTGCGATGGAGAAAACTGAAAAAAAGATTTTTTGTTTTAGTTTCATCATATCATTTTTCATTTAATGATTCATTCCCCGTTTCAAAATCTCAGATCTTCATGATTATATAGGGTAAGTATTAGAATTGGTCAGCAATATATTGAGAGAATATAAAAAAACCCCTCTATTGAGGGGCTTCAGGGTTTAGGGTAGGAGGTTTTTACCTTTCTCAGTGAGTCAGGTAAAGTTTATGAGATTTTATGAGAAAACTTATATTGATCATTTATCTTAATCACGCTATCTATGATTACAATTTAATGTAATTGCATTTTGTGTCAAGAAAAAAATAAAAAAAGTTTACAAATTCTGAAAATTGTAAACGTAATTAACAATTGATGTAGATCAAAATGATCATAAAGCCCATTTTTAAAGGGATTTAACATAAATCTCGTATATAGGATTGTATAAATAAAAGTGATCAAAAATTGAGCAGAAATAAGTTGACGATTCTGGTATTGAATAAAAAAATGCAATTTTAAGGAGTGAAAAATGAAAGAAAATCAAAAAATCAGACAACAAGTTTTAGATAGGTTTCTGGCATATTGCCAGGTAAATACCAGGTCAAACCATGAAGTGGATGAAATTCCCTCATCAAAAGGTCAGTTTGAACTGGCTGAATTGATTAAAAAAGAGATGGAGGCAATGGGCTTAAGTGATGTTGAGCTTGATGATCACTCTTATCTGTATGGGTGTTTAAAAGCAAGTGATGGTGTAGAAGCGCCTGTAATTACTCTGTGTGCTCACTTAGACACTTCTCCGGATGCCAGTGGGGAAAATGTAAAACCGATTATCAGAAAATATGAAGGGAAAGCATTAAGTTTTCCTGATGATAATGAAATGACACTTTCTGAAACAGACTGTCATGTATTGAAGGATTTTTGGGGTGAAGAGATCATAACTGCCTCTGGTCTTACTTTATTAGGAGCAGATGATAAAGCTGGAATTGCTGAAATTATGACGACTATGGAAATATTGTGTGCAAATCCGGATATTAAACATCCAGAAATCAGGCTTGTGTTTACTCCAGATGAGGAAACGGGTAGAGGTACATCATATATAAAACGGGAGAAGTTAGGCGATTTTGCTTATACCATGGATGGTGGTAGAATGGGAGAGCTGGAAGATGAATGTTTTAACGCATGGTCAGTTAAAATCGATTTTACCGGAGTGAATGTTCATCCAGGTGAATCTAAAAACAGGATGATAAATGCAATAGCCATAGCAGCCAGATTTGTTGCAGCACTTCCTGAATGGGAAAGTCCGGAACATACTGAAAAAAGGGAAGGTTTTTATCATGTTGGAGAAATGTCTGGTGATGAGAGCTATGCCAAATTAGATATGATCATCAGGGATTTTGAAGAAAAGAATAACTTGTTCAGAATTGAGTATCTTAAAAGTTTGGCAGACAGTTTTGAAAAAAAATATAAGGGCTTAAAAATTACTGTAAAAAGTAAAGAATCATACCGAAATATGTATGAAATTTTAAAAGAATATCCAAAAACAACAGAAATTGCAGAAAAAGCCATTGAAATGGCTGGTATTCAAGTCATCAAAACTGCTATTCGTGGAGGAACTGATGGTGCTCGTTTGAGCTTTATGGGACTTCCCACCCCGAATATATTTACGGGAGGATTATTGTTTCATTCAAAGAAGGAATGGATACCGGTTATTGCCTTAGAAAAGGCTGTTGAAACATTATTGAATATCTTGACTTTATGGTCAGCGGAAAAGAAATAATTTGAAATATTGGCTGTTTTTTTAGTAAAGCAGCCAATTTTTTTAAGCATTCAGAATTATTTCGTTTATTTTCAAAGATTTTTCTTGCAAAAAAATAAATACATGATATAATTGACATAAAGAGTGGAATGAAATATTTTGCTCATAGGATGTTTATCATCATCATAATGTGAAGATTTTCTTACAGGAAGGATGGGGGTTTCTTTCAAAAAAGGGGAAAAAGAAACAGGATAGAGGAAAAATTGATTGAGAAATCGCGTTTAGGCTATATTTTAGTAAAGAAGAATATCATCACAGCACAAATGCTGGAAGAAGCGCTTGAGCAACAACAACTTGAAGGAGCTCACGGGCGAAAACTGGGGAAGATACTAGTTGATGATTTTGGTATTGATCATCATTTAATATTTTCAACTTTAGCAGAAATTTATGCTTTTCGTTCGATTAGCATTGATCCCACAAAACTGGATTCTAATCAAATCAAGCATACGAAAGATCTTTTAAACAGAATCAAGGAAGACTTTAAAAACGAACTTGTATTTAAGAAGGTACTGCCATTTCAATCGACACTTGGTTCAAAAAGTACCTTAATTGTACTGGCAGCAGATGTTACAGAAAAAGTAGTTGAAAAGATACCCTACAATACAGAATTTAAAAAATATGAAGTGGTATATTGTCCTCTCAAAATATTGGATGAATTAATTCAGATTTTTGCACCTCAAAAGAATGAATTTCTTGATATTCTGCAAGAAGTGGGAGAGACTACAATTGATGATGTTGAGAGTGAAGAAGAAGCCGTCAACGAAAACGAACTAGACGAAGAAATCAATAAAAGTTTGCTGGTGAATCTGTTTGAAGGCTGTTTACTGGAAGCCGTCAGAAAAGGCGGAGTTTCCGATATTCATATAATCCCTTATCAAAAATCAGCAGTTGATATTCATTTCAGAGTAGATGGCAAGCTTCAATTATGGCATCGTCAGGAAAATACCTCACCTGAGGCAATGGCAGCAGTTGTCAAAGACCGCTCGAATGGTGTTGATCGATTTGAAAGGGATGGTGCACAGGACGGTTTTGCGCAGAGGCTTGTTGACGGACATCTGATTCGTTTTCGTATTTCAATAATACCTATTGTCTCCGCAGAGTTTGAGAGACGATTTGAAAGTATAGTTATTCGTGTGATCGATGACCGAAATGTAATTGCCGATTTGAAAAAATTAGGTTTTCAGACAAAGGCGGAGCATGATTTTCTCAAGGCAATCTCAGTATCTCAGGGAATGGTATTGGTTACTGGACCAACAGGTAGTGGTAAAAGTACAACTTTGATGGCAGCATTGTTTCACACAATGGATCCGTCAAAAAATGTATTAACATGTGAAGATCCTGTGGAATATGTGATTCCAGGAGCCAGACAAATAAAAATAAGTCATCGATTAAGTTTTGATCAGGCGATTAGAGCGATTTTACGTCATGATCCGGATATTGTACTGGTGGGAGAGATTCGTGATAAAATTACTGCTGATATAGGAGTGAAACTGGCTAATACCGGTCACTTAACTTTATCAACCCTGCATACCAATGATGCGGTTTCTGCGGTATCACGTTTGTTTAAAATGGGAGTAGAACCTTTTCTTCTGGCGAATGTAATCAATATCATTGTTGCGCAGCGTCTTGTACGTAAGATATGTCCGGAATGTTGTGTGCCTTTACCGGCTGAAAAGTATAATGCAGCTTTAGAACTTGGATTAACCATGGAAGATATCGAACAGGGTAGGGTGCTTGATCCAGGTCCTGGTTGTAAAAAATGTAATAAAGGATACAAAGGTCGTGTGAATATTTGTGAAGCTTTGTATTTTTCTCCAGAAGTAAAAAAAGCAATCCTATCTTCAGGTAATGATATTGATGAGTATAAAATCAGAGATATTGCTGAAGCTCAGGGAATGCTGTCTTTGAGGGCCTCTGGTCTGGATCGTATTCGAAACGGACTTACCAGCATAGAGGAAATAATCTATGCAACATCTGAGGAGTAGCTTATGAGTATGGGACAAATGCTGTTAGTATTGCTTGGACTGGCTTTGTTTTCAACGTTGATCATGTCTTATTACAGTACATTTGCCAGCCAGATAGACTGGATTGAAAAAAATCAGATCCAAAAGCAGGCATTACGTATCGTTGACTTTCATTTTCAGCTGATAGAATCGCGTATTATCAGTGGAACTTCTGTTAACGCTATTTTGCCTGAGTATGGGAATTTTTTTACGCCTATGGATACGATGTTTGTCAATAACATCCCATATAAAGTATATCTCAGAGCACAACCCAGTAAAGCGGACGGTGATACATTAAATGTGCCTTCTCCTCCTCAGTATATCAAAATGAATGCCAGAATTGTTGCTTATCGAGCTGATAAGGATTCAGTTGAAGTTGGTTTAGTTGATTTGTCAATCAGTAAAGTATTTGGTGATGTATTTATGCCGGGGTCATAATCATGGGCGCTTTACTAGATGCAATGGGAGCTGTAGTTATCGGGTCAATTGTGTTAATTACCATAATGACTTCCATCATGAATTTTCAGCAATTGAATTACAATATACTGACATTAACCAATTTGACAGATATCAGCGAGAAAATATACAAAGTATTTGATCAGTACTATATGGCAAATGTAGAAGATGTGGTTTTAGCCACTCCAAGACATTTCTCATTTCATGCGTATTTGGATGGAACACAACTTGATTTGATAGAAATTATTATTGATAATCAAAAGGAAGGAATTGGATACCCTCTTAAAGTAAAGATTACTGAACCAGACAGCAGTGTCAGATGGGATGCTGGTTCTTATATTATTACAGATACACTTGTTTTTACCTATTACGACCGTCAAATGATTGAAACAACAGCTCCTGACAGTGTAGCAAATCTCAAGATGGAACTGACTTTTGTATCAAAAGGATGGAAGGAAGATGAAAGTGAAACGATCAGATATTTCATGACAATATGGAAATCTTTAAAAAAGATTTATCTAAAATGAGACAAAAAAAATCAAATTTAAGACAGAGTATAAAAAAGACAATAAAATGATTGACATATTAAGCGTTAAAATTTTCTTATCAACATGAATAGGAATTAACGACACTCTGAAAAACTGAAACGATAAAGCGCAGGTGATTATGAAGAAGAATATTCTTTGTGTAGATGACGAACAAGAGATCAGAGAGCTGATCACAGAACTTTTAGAGACTAAAGGCTACCGTGTAGTAACAGCGGCAGACGGAGAAGATGCTTTAGAAAAAATGAAGCATGATTCTTTTGATTTGTTCCTGATTGATATGTCTATGCCACGAATGGATGGAATGACCTTATTAAAAGAAATCAAAAAAGTTCAACCGCTGGCAGTTGTAATCGTATTAACTGGATTTTCAAGTATTGAGGGTGCTGTTAATGCAATTCATGCAGGTGCTTACCAATATTTATCAAAACCGGTTAAGGCAAAAGAACTTTTTGAAATCGTAGATAAAGGCTTAGACTATTCAGAAGATTTGTATGGTCCCTTACAAAAAGCTTTTGATCCGGGAACTGCCAGTATTGACCCTGCAGAACCTGTCATGTTACACGGATTTTCTGTTGAAGACAAAGCCGATTTTATGGCATTAGGTCGGGTAAAACAATTCCAGGCAGGAGAAACAATTCCTGTAGGTGATTCCAAAGAAGGTGCTATTGCTGTGATAGAATCTGGTGAAGCCTCAGTTTGGATGAGTAATACAACCATTGATTATTTGAAAAAATATGATACCTGGGGTGAAGAAAGTATTATCTTAACCGGTTCAATCCCTGTAAACCTAAGGGCTGAAGGCACTGTCGTCATTCGCTTTTTTGAAAGAAAAAAAATTCTTGATTATTTTAGTTATAAAGGCGAGAAATTATTAAAACGATTTATCATTAATATCTCATCAGGTGTTTTTGTTAAATGGAGAAAAGCAATCCAGCGAATTGTAATGCTCAAGTTGGTAACTAATAACGACTAATGTTGATAACATCTCAAAAGTTGGTGTAAAAAGATAAAAAAAAAGGTTGATCCAGATCCAACTCTTTGTTTTATTGAATTTGAAAATAAAAAAGACAAGGAGTAGATCATGAATCAACCAAAGACAAAGAAAAATGAGCCAAT
>JAKQQL010000292.1:0-14963 GCA_029564175.1 Candidatus Cloacimonadota bacterium | reverse complement strand
AAACAAAATAGGTTGAATGAAATTATTTCAACAACCGAAAATGTTGAGAGTGAAACCAAATCTCTTCAAGAACAAAATTCATTTTTGGAAAAATCTTTAAAAAGTGCTCAAGAAGACATTCTAAAAATCATAAATTAATCTATAATATGCATCCGAATATTTGAGGTGAATTGTTAATGAAAAAGAATTCCATGCTTACAGGCCTTATGGCAGAAGTTTTGGATGAATTGAAGAACGAAGAAATGATGGAAACGACTTCAGTTGATGGAACAGAGGATTTAAATTCTGATCCTAACATTCAGGAAAAGAAGGAAGAAATCGCTAATGAAGAAGTCAAAGAAGAATTAAGCGATTCAGAACCTAAAAATTACAACTTCCTTGGTATTGATATTGTTGTTAATACTGATGAAGAAGGTAAACAAGTTATCACTTTTACAAAGGATGACTTTACAATTACAAAAGAAGTTGAGAATGTAGACTTCCAGAATATCATTACTTCTTTACAGGACTATATTGTTGCTCTTCATGAAAAGAATGATGGTGGTATGGGTGAGGAAGAATCAGAGAACCTTGAAGAAAATTCAGAAAACCCCTCGGAAATGGACGAGGAAATGCCTGAATTGGATGAGGACATGTCAGAAGAAGAGAAACAGCTTGCAATGGAATCTCATAGATTGATTGCCAATATTTACAAATCAAACAAGTTCAAACTTATTGAAATGGCTAAACTTGGCTATTCATTTAAGAAATATGTTTTGGCTAATCTTCGTGAAGAATTGTTTGCTAACAACATCAAAGGATATATTGAAAAGAATAAAAATATTGATACAAAGATTGCAATGGCCCAAGAGAGACAATCAGAAGTCAAAAAGAATTATCTATTGGCTAAAAATATGAATCAAGACCTTCGAAAGAAATATGTCATTCTTTCTAATATTCTTTCTGAAACAAAAAAGGCTTTTGCTAGTGGTAATTCAGTTGACAAAAATAAAATTAAAATGGTTCTTTCTTATGTTGTTAAGGGTATGGATTTGGATACACAAAAATTCAGTATTCTTGCTCAGAAGTCTCAAAAAGCCATTACTTCTATTCTAGCTGGCGAACAAAAAACCAAAACTGAAAACTCGAAGAATTCGGAAATTAAAAATGAAGAGGGTAAGAAATCTCCTATCACTGCTTCAAATAGAAAACCGAATCTTCAAACAAATGGTGGTTATGGTAGGTCTACATCCACATTAAAAGAACAAAATGATGGAACGGATGAAATGATGATAGAGCTGAAAAAGCTAATTAGTCCCAAATATTAAAATAAACCTTGAAAATATAATTGGAGTGTGTTTTATAAATGAAGAATTATAACGCCCTACTTGCTCGTGATGTTTGGGCCAGTAGAACAAAGCCCCTGTTGATGAATGGTTATTCTGGCCAATTGGCCGAAGATATGAGCATTATTCTTGAGAATACTCGTAGAGCATTGCTTTCTGACGCAAAAGTAAATAATCTTATTTATATTCCTAAGGTTACACTTCCACTTGTTCAGCGTGTATATCCTAACACGATTGCACAGCAAATTGTTGGAGTTCAACCTGTAAAGTCTGCTCAAGGGACTATTCGTTTCCTTGACTTTGTTGATGAAACAACTGGAAATACAATGTATCCATGGACGAATGCTGCTGATCGTCGTAAGCATTCTACCCCAATGGAAGCCAGTCATGTGACAACCGACACTCTTACTGGTGCTGGTAATCTCACTACTTATAATGATGTTATTACAAATGAGTGGGCAGAAGGAACATTGATGCTTATTATGCACGATGATTCAGCTAATGCTGATATTCCTGTTGCTCAGGTTCTTAAAAATGGTGATGTTCGTCAGCTTGTTGCTTCTGTCAATGGGACTGCTTTTAATCTTGTTGGTAGCGTAAACATTAATACTCGTCAGGCTGTTCTGAATTTTAGCACTGCTATTGGTGATGCTGCTGATAGTTTCCGTTGGGATTACTACAAGAATTGGGAAAAGGTCATTCCTTTTGGTGCTGACCAGACTTTCAACAAGATTCGTCCTGTCCTGAAGTCTATTCCTGTCGATACGGTATCTCGTAAGCTAGGTGCAAGCTGGAGCTAAACTTATTGGTTCCTATTGATAGAAATATCAATACAATAAATCGGGTGAATTGCTGGAAGGCCCCTAAAAATCAATCAACTACAACGCAACCTGAAAAGGTATTCGTGAATGTTTGAAAATGATTGAGGCATGGGGTTAATCAGCAGCCAAGCCACTGAATGTCAATTTAGTATGTGGAAGGTTCAGAGACTAGGATTTGAGGCATGACAGCCAATAAAAATCCAAACAGTGCCCGACAACTTAAATTCATGTAAATGAAAAAGTTGAAGATATAGTCCACTCTTTAACGAACGAAGTTAAAGATAAAGTGATGAGTTCCTTGAAGACTTTGTTTCAAAGGTCGCCTAATTAGAAATAGTTAGGAAAAACAATTGGGTGAATTGCTGGAAGTCCCTAAAGCCTTAATACTACAACATAGCTGGAAACGGCAAGTGTGAATGTTTGAAAAATTTAAGGATATTACAATGGGTAATCAGCATCCAAGCTCCTGAAAGTGAATAAAAGTATGGAGAAGGTTCAACGACTAGATATTGAGCTATCACAAGCGATAATATATCAATAGTGCCCAACAACTTCATTTATATTCAAATATAAAAAAGTTGAAGATATAGTCTGTTCTTAGATGAAAGTCTAAGCTAACACAAAGTTGAAGCAGAATTTGGCGAAAATGGTGAAGATAAGATTGTTGATACTCTTTCACAAGTTATCTTGACTGAAATTGACTCTGAAATTCTTTATAAGTTGTTTACTGGTGCTTTCCATTCCAATTCTTGGAGCAAGACAATGCCCGGAACTTGGACAAGAGGCCCAGAGGAATGGTATAAGACTCTTATGGTTAAGGTCGAAGAGTTGAATGCCAAGATTTTCCAATCAACACATATTTCTGGTGCTACCTTCATGGTCTGTAGTCCTGCTACCGCTGCTCTTTTCCGTTCAATGAATGGTTGGCAGCCTAGTGGTTCAAATGTTGATAATGGTGGAATGAGTATTGGCACTGTCAAGGCTGGTTCTGTCCAAGGTCAGTATGATATCTTCGTCAGTCCTCTTGTTGAAAATGACAAGATTCTCATGGGTTTCAAGGGTAAGCAGCCTCATGAAACGGGTTTCGTCTATTCTCCTTATGTTCCTATTCGTCTGACGCCCGTGACTTACCAAGAGATGCCTACAATCATGGCACGCACTCGTTATGCTACAACGATGCTTCGTCCCGACTTCTACGGTGTAATTACGATTACTGTGTAAAAAATAGGGAATCAAAGAAGGGACTGGCCTATTTTGGTCAGTCCCTTTTTTTGTATCGCTAAAGTTAAAATGGAACATCGTGGATGGCTCACCCGGCAAGCACAAAATGAAAAATTTAAAATCCTTATTTTTATTGAGCACGTTATTCTCTAATGATTTCGTTCAAGTATTGATTTTTATTGGGATTTTATTTTTTGACGGTTCATGCCGGCTAGGTGAATTAGGACGTTCCGAAATTCAGAATCCTTTGTTTTATTGAATTTGAAACTTTTTGTTTCAATATCATATTTTATTTAGGCAGGCGATTTAAGTATGAAAGAAAAAGATGTTTTTAAGAAAGTAAAATCATTGATATCACAACAAGAAAAAGTATCTAAAAAAGTTGATGAGAAAAATGTCGATTCAAAAGATAAAAAAACTGATAATACAAGCAAGTGAAATTAACGAATATTCTGAATATATGGAATGGTCAAAAAAAGAATAATTGCCATCTATATAGAGATATGGAGAATGAATTTGATGATGATACGATTCTAGAACCAAGACAAAGAAAGCCACTTGGCTCTATTTATCAATTCATTTTCTTAACAACTAATCCTAAATTAAAAGATTATCCAAGTAGGCAAAAAAGTTTATTCATGACTACTTCACATGGTGGTTCTGGATCAGAAGATGTTTTTGGAAGATATCAATATGAATGTTTTTTGAAAAAGGGAATTAACATTGGTTTTGCACTTGAAGATTTCAATTATATTTTTGGTAGATCAAATAGGGATTTTGATCAATGTATGTGGGAATCTTCTATAATATTGATCAATTTTTATGATAAAACAAAACAAACTGTTCAAGATATTCAAAAATATTTTTCTCAATACTATAGTGGACAATCAATTGAAAATTTGTCAGAATATGATAAAAATAGATTGGAATCTTGTCTTTCAACTGCCAATAGACTGTGGAAAGAGGTTGAATCATCTGGCAAAGTAGGCCATTTTGTTTTGAATGATTTTGACCAGTTAAAAGATTATTTTTCCAAGAAATATGAACTCTGGACAGACTCACCTTGTTTAATTAAAAAAACTAAAACACATATTCCGGGGCAATAACAAAAAAGAGGAAGCCTTTATTCCGGCTTCCTCAAATTTTTGATATATTCTTCATGCAAAGTTTTTTCATTCATTTTATCTGGTGAGGGAAGTCCCCCTTTCTCAAGATAGTTCCAGTATAACAGAAAAGAGGCTTTGTGTCAAGCCTCTTTTTTTCCATACACTCGAACAAATTCTTTAATGTCATCAATTTCAAAAATCTTATCCTGAAAGAATTGTTCTCTATATTTCGAATCCATTTCCATTGTTTTTAATAGTCTATTGTTAGCATATTTTCTTTTCCAATAATCAACAATTGAATTTAAATCATGAATATCAAAATCGAAATCTTTTCTTGGAATCAATTGATCTTCATTTATTTTACCCTGTAGAAAATCAATTGTATTATCATAATATCTAGCAAAATAAATACCTTTTTCAAAACCAGATTGTAAATCTCTTGTTTGAATTTTATGTTGAGACATTAAAGCTTTAAAACCAGATTCCTTGTAATACAGATTTAATACATTCTGTTTTGGGCCGGTAGCACATGTATCATTCTTTGCATTCAAAGCATCATCATATTTTTTACCAAAATCTTTATCAATCTTAGCTCTCTTTAAACAATATTCCCTTATTTCAGAATATGTTTTTTCTAAAGGAGAAAGTATTATACTCCCTTTCGTGACCCCAAGAGTTTTCCAATATTTAGGCATTCCATTATATTGTGAATTAATTCCATACAAAGATGTTGTTGTCATTCCTGCAAGAATATCCCCATACTTTTCTTTCCAAGCCTTTTGAAAAAAATGTGAATGAAGCAAAAGACACATGAGTTTACCACCAGTTGTCATAAAACCAATTGGTTGAGTTGGGACAATTGATGATGCAATACATGTATTATTTAACCTCTTTGGGCCTTCAATCTTAACTGATTTATCCCACCCAATATAATTGTCTCTTTCACTCATAGCAATAACATCACTTGCAAGAGAAAACATTCCACAATATTTTCCATTGATTTGAAGAAGATATCTTAGATTCCTGCCAGGATTTTGAGACCAATACAATGTTGAAACAAACATTCTAAGAATTAACCAATCTGTTTTATATGGTTCTTTATCAGCATCAATAAATTTAATATCATTCTTTTCTCTCTCCATAAACTCCATCATATCATCAAAATTTTGTGTCTTTTCAAAAACAGATTTAATTTTTCTCTTATCAATTTTCGAAACATATTCTTTTAATTCTTCAAATTTAAGATGAAGGAGGTATGTTTTATTATCTTCAATTGATTTTAGATATTGAAACTCCTGTAAAATTCTTTTATTTAAATCTTTTGCCCATTCGTCCAAATCAGTTGGATGATCTTGAATTTCATAAACGTAAGGTTTACGTCCTTTTGTAAACATGTCTAATTTTGCCATCGTGTAAGTGCCCCCAAAACTAAATTAATATGAAACATTCTTATATTATAGAAGGTGAATTGTATATGCCAGACCCTATTAAACTTAACTTATTTGATGCCATACTTGATTCTCGTGGAATGGATGGTCTTCTAGAAAATAAAGTCGTGACTTTTAATGGAAAGACCTATCCTGAATATGGCCATGCCGTGACCGTCACGGGTGGTCCCGGAAGTGGAAAAACTTACATGTCAAATACTTCAATCCCAATTGATGTAAAGACAATGAATATTGATGATATTAAAGAAATATACGTTAAACTCTTAAAAAGAAAATTGGCAACTTTGACGAATGAAGCTGACAAAGAAGAATTGTTAAGACCATTTGGCGGACATATTCCTGATTTTAAAAATCCAAAAGACAATTCTGTAATGCATGAATTTATTACAGATAAAGCATATTTTAAGAAACTCCAAGAACAATTTTTTAATTCTAACATGGGCAAATTACCAAATGTTTTGTTAGATATTACAGGTGGCAATTTTACTAAACTTCAAGAATATCAATCATTCTTAAAAGGTCTTGGCTATTATACATCTATTATTTGGGTCATCACGGATATTGAAATAGCAAAACAACAAAATAAAAATCGTGATAGAACTGTTGATGAAGAATTTTTGATTAATGCGTTTAGTAATACAAAAGACTCAATGTGGAAAGCGGCTCATTTGCCACTGGTTAATACTGATGAATTTTGGATTTTATTTACACATCAAAAACAAAGAAATGATACTGCCATTCCTCTTAAAAAACAATCTGATGGATCATTTGATATTCCAGAAGATTTGAAATTAAGAATTGAAAGACAGTTAAATATGCATAATGCTATAATGCATCCAAAACCATCTTATGATAGATTGAATTATGAATTTAATGAATAAATGATTCTAAGGGAAGGATAATTATCCTTCCCTTTTATTGTTCTATTCCTCTACTTCCAATTGAGAATTTTTCTTAATCATTTCCCAATTACCTTTATAACTCTGAACAGTCAGATAGGCCAGATCAAAAACTTCCTTCAAAGAAACCGGTTTAAAATCCCACATATCAACACCGACATTAACAATAACATTATTCAATTTCTTACTATAAGATACTTTGAAAATATTATGAACGTGGCCACAAATCCAAATAGAATTAGGAACCTGTGCTACACAAGGATCATGGGAAAGATGAACTCGATAAACATTATCTTCCCATTTAAAATAACGATCAAGATAAGTGTGGACACCAGCAAAACCAATTTCTTGATAGGTAAAAGGATTCATAATATCATGATTCCCAAGAACCAATTTCTTTTTACCATTCAAATTTCGAATAACCTGTTCAAGTGCAGCCTTTTGGGTTTCAGAAAATAAGGCCAAATCCCCAAGAAAATAAGTGGTATCATCTTCTTTAACAATATCATTAAAAACATTTTTCAGAATTGTATTCATTTTACCTGCATTCTTAAAAGGACGTTGACAATACTTAACAATGTTTTCGTGGCCAATATGTAAATCAGCAGTAAAATAGATCATGTTCAAAACTCCTTTATCATCAATTTTGGATTTCTCTCACCCAACAAGACCAGTATACCACAAGTGGCCCATCTTGGCAAGTGAATTTCTAACAGGGTTTTCTTGGGGTTTTCCAAATAAAAATGGGGGGCGAACCTTGAAGTGTCCACCCCCACCATTTTAAATCATCTTTTTAATAGGAATTTTTTGACGAAAAACCATTGACTGTGAAAAAGTGATCACTGTTCCATTAGGAAAAGCACAATGGCCGCCAACCAATTCCCATCCTTCATCAATCCTCTGATTGACTTTTTCAACTAATCCTTCAGCAGAATCAGCCAATACAATCGTATATCTATTGTTTTTATTCAATTATTTATCACCTTCTTTGGTCTTTCCCGTTTCTTTGGTTTAACTTCTTCAATAACATCATTTTCAATTTCATCAGATTTATCTGATTTTTCTTTTCGTTTCATTTTAAAATCAGGACATTTCAACCAAGCTGTTTTACTAATTGTGAAGAATCCTTGACACCCATTCAAATATTTAATACATCTTTTTTCACATACAGGTGCAATATGCAAATCAAAATTTGTATTAATAACATCTTCATCGGAAGTATCAAGACCCTCTTCTTTTTCAAACTCTTCTCTCAAATATTGAGTGGCAGTCTTTTTAGTTTTCTTAAATGGATTCATTTTAGCCATTTAATCATCCACCTTAAATTTTTCAATCTCTTTCTGAATATTAGAAACACTGCCCGAAAGATGTTGTGATTCTTCACTGATTGTCATGGCTGCTTTCAAAGATTCTTCCGATGATTGTTTAATCAAAGACATTTCATGAGTTGTTTCAACAACAGATTTTGAAACAACGTCAATTGTTGATGCCATTTCCTGAATAGAAGATGACTGTTCTTCGGTAGCAGAAGCAACACTTTGAATTGAATTATCCAATACGTGAGTTTGTTCTAACGTATTATTCAACTTTTCTTTTGTTTTCTTTGCCAATTCAATAATGTCTTGCATTACTTTTCCAGCATCAAGAGTTATATTCATTGACATATCGGTATTATCAGATAGAGAAGTGATTTTTTCTTCAATTTCTTTTGTTGCTTTCTTCGTATCACCAGATAATTTACCAATCTCTTGAGCGACAACGGCAAATCCCTTTCCTGCATCCCCTGAAAGGGATGCTTCAATTTGGGCATTAATAGAAAGAAGGTGTGTTGATTTACTAATATCATCAATGATTCTTGTAAATTTTTGGACTTCTTCTACATTATTTTTAACCATTTGAATTCCTTCAATTGATTTAGAAGCTAGTTCACCAACACTCAAAATGCCATCAATTATTTTTTCTACTTCTTTAAGAACATTTTCAACATTTGTTTTTGTCGTTGATGATGCCTGTGCACTCTCGGATGAAGAACGAGCAAGAAGGGTTACGCTACTAGATATTTCTTCAATTGATGCAGTTGTTTCTTGGACAGCTGCTGAATTATCTTCTGTCAATCCAGACACCTTCACAATAGAATGATTGATTTCATCCATGGATGCCGTAAACTCTTCTGATAAAGCAGCAAGATTCTGACTAACATTATTAACACCCATTATTTCATTCTTCAGTGAAAAGATAAATTTTGAAATTGATTCTTCCATTTTACGAGTATTCTGAACCAATTGTCCAATTTCACCCTTAGATTTTAGAAGAAATTCGTTAGAACTATCTTTTCTAAAATCAAGTTTTGACATTTTCATCAAAACATTAATAATTCCTTTAATGGATTTATTCAAATTCAGAATGATAGGAATGATGATACCAAGAACAATAAGAAACCCTAGTCCACCAACTATTAACTGTTTGGTAGTTAAAGAAGTCAATATACTATTTAATTCTCTTTCAGGAAATACTATACCAACAAAAAACCCTTTAACTGTGGGAGAATAATATATTCTTCTATTTTCATTATCAATAGAATAATCTCCAAATCCAATTTTTCCTTTAATAATTTCTTTTCCTACTAAAGATAAAGATTTAGGAATAATGTCATTAGATTCAATGGAAATATTATCTCTAAACATTCTTTCTTTTTGAGGATGTGCTAATATCAACCCATCTTTATTAGTTAAAAATCCATATCCAACACCAAAAACTTTTAAATTATTAACCATATTAACTAAAACATCTAAATTAACATCAATTCCTACCACGCCTAAAAGATTACTTTTCTCATCATATGTAGGAGTAGTTATTGATATTACTAATTGTTTAGTTATACCATCAATATAAGGTTCAGTTATAACAGTTTTTTTATTAGAAACTGCTAATTGATACCAAGGTCTTTTTCTACAATCATATTCTAACCCTTCATCCCATTTAGTTCCATCAGAGAATTTACCTGACGATTCTAAACCGAAATAAACATCAGCAACACCTCTAACTTTATTTGTTATTGTATAATCAATCATTAAAGGTTGTAGAAAATCATCTGATATTACAAAATTAGATGTTCTATATATATCTCTTACATTAACAGATACATTTTCAACAATATTCTCTAAACTGTTAAAATAATTATCAATTTCAACTGCTGCATTATCTACAGTTGAAATTCCAACTTTATTTATCTGTTCCGTCAAAATAGAATTACCTTGATAGTAGGAAGTGAATGACATTCCCCCTACTACCAAGATAACAATAGATAAAATTATCCATAGTTTAGTTTTTATTGACATTTTAAATCATCATCCTTATTGGATAGAACCAAATTTAAATATTCTGTCAACTCTCGAAACTCTTCAATTGTTTCTTGATCAATTTCTTTTTGAGAAGTTAAAAATTTTGCTTTATGATTCATTGATATTCATTAATAAACTCTAGATAAAGTTCTTCTCTGACTCTCATTAAAATAATTCCTAATTTATTTTGACCCTTTCTGGTATAATAATCAACTCCCCATTTAGTATCGCCCCAATTATTGCCTTCCTCTAAAATAGTTCCTCTAGTTGCTATTAATGCATCTCTTAAATGTTTATGTTGTTTAAATTTTTCTTTAGCACCAATATACATTACATGTTCGCATATGGCATCCCAATCTTCTCTTAATTTAATATTTCTTCCTCGTCGTTTAGATATCCCGGCAGTATTTGATTCTCGGACATATTCAAAATCTTTTTCATTTGTTGCTTTATTAGCTTGGAACCAATGTTCTACTGATTGAAAAATTTTCCCATCAATTATAATATCAATTTCATAATAATTACTAAAGATAAATTTTTCTCCAGAAAAATCTCCTTTAAATTCTTTTCGTCGTTCCATAGGAATATCTCTCCTTTTTTAATAATTATTCGCCAAGATAATTTGGATCATTTAGATTCATATTCATGTTATATTTATAGAAAAATTGGTGAGAAAATTGCTAAGTCTCGATTAGCACAGCTTCACTATTCAAAGAGTTTAAATCAAAAAATTTACTCAAAACATAACAAAAATATTTCATCCAAATTACCTATCAATTTTAATACAAAGTTTAATTGGAAATTCAAGACTATTGTTCCCTGTTTTTGAATTAGTTGTAATGGTAGCATACTTCAATTCAATTTCCCCGCCAAGATATTTTTCACGATTGTTCCAGATTTCTTTTCGTTCATCCTCGTCAAACCCGGAACCACACCACGTTTCAACATAAGTTTCACCATCTGGCAAATATCCACAGCAACGAAGACTCCCTAGGGAATTTTTACACCAACCAGACCCTTCCTTAAAATCCGTGATTCGAAGTTCACATATCTTATGATTCGCTTCCATTTCCTTATCCATAATTGGTTTATACTTCAAAAGATCATCACTTCGACCAAAAGAATAAGCCATTTCTACACTTCGAAGCATAATCCCTTCTTGACCTTCTTCAAGATATTCTTGGCATTTCTCTTTAATCTTCTCATAGTCATTTTCAATTTCACCATATTTGACAAACTCAATATATTTGAAATTTTCATTTGTTCTCATTTCTTCAATTAGATTTACCATTTCATCAGTTGTTAAATTCTTCCCTTTAACCCCTAATGCAAAGATATTTAATTTCAATTCCTTTTTTCTTTTCAGATCATCGTGCTTCTCTGACATGACAATACTTTGAATCTGATGAAAAGGAATTGTTGTGCTGAATAGTTCACCATCAACAAATTGGAGATTATATTCGTCTGCTAACTGTTGAATTTCCAACACCAAGTGATCAAATCCATAAAGAGGAAGCCCCTTTCTTGAATTCAAAACGTCAGTAGTATTTTCAATCCAATATCCTCTTATTCCATTCATTTTTACACTTTCCCAAAATTTCTTTACCTTGGAAGATTTCTTTTTTGATTTAAAATCCATATAACTATTTGCCAATTGGACTTCAAATTGGGGAATATATTCTTCATTGAGAGCTGTATTGATTGTTTTAACAGCAATTCCAGATTCAAGAGACTTCTTAAAAATACATGTCAGAATATCAACATCTTCTTTTGTAAACTTGGAAGCAAATAAAGCAACCTCTTCTTTAGCCATTTTACCACTCAATTGCCTGGAAGAAAGTTTCTTCAATAGTTTTTCAAGGCCCTCAAAGTCATCTTCCATATGAAGCTTTCCATATTTGGAAGTTGTAGCTTTTGTAATATAAAATTTGACAAATGGATTATAACAATACCATAAAATTGCTTTAATTTTTTCATCTTTCAAATACTTCTGTAGGATAGAAATATGATCTTTCTTTCCCTTTGTCTTTCGAAGTTCTTCAACTAAATTAACGATGTTCATTGTTGACCTCTTCGATATAAACTTTCCTGCCATGATTTCTCAATGATTCTTGTTCACCATAAGCCAATCCCTTTTTTGTATGAATGTTAAGAACAATATATCCCTTTTCATTATTTGAAATTTCACGAAGTTCATACATTGTATTCTTCATTTTATCTATCCTCCTGATTTCTCTTCCTATAGTATTCTTTAACTTCCTCATTAAGATTAGGATTCTGAATACCAAGAGGGTCTAACATTTCTTCAACTTCTTCCGCATAATTCCAATCAACACAATAGAATTGGTCAAAACAGTTTTTATCCATTTTCTTTCATCTCCCTTTCAAATTCTCTATCCATTTTTTCTGCCACCAAATTTTTATATTCCGAGTAAGTTCTTCTTCCAAATTTAAAAGTCATATTTAACCCCTTCAATAATAATCAACTAAAATATTTTCAATTGGGATATCACAGTGATTCACGTGGCAAAATTTATTAATTTCATTATAAACAATACCATTTGCCCAATCTTTTTGATTGGCTTTAAAAATCAACATTTTAAAAGGAACTTGATCCTTATCAGATTGAGTAGAAATTTTAAAAAGCCTTTCATCCAAAGAACCAAAAACTCTTACGTCAAAATACTGAGCTTTTGTAATCATAAGAATCATCCTCCCTCAAGTCGTGCCACAATTATACAACAAGAGGGGCCTTTTGTCAAGACCCCTCCATTTCCCCAATTTATTCCTTTAAATCATGTCCAGTTCCATTTCCCCATCAACAATCTCTTCGTAGGACATATTGCCACGAACAATGTCAGCAATATATTTCTTTTCGACATTCCGACGAGCCTTCGAACGAGCCATCTTAATCTTATTCCTGGCTTCTGTTTCCGTAGCAGTATAACACCACTGGTCTTTCTTTGTGTAAATCTTCTGAACCATTTACTTTATTTATCCCCTTTCAGGACATGAAAAATTAGTCAAACACTTCATCTTGGCAATTTTGGCACATTTGAGAAATATGCCATTCTTTCCTTGACAACTCATCACGAAAATCATTTATATTAACTTGTTCTCCGCAGACAATACATTGATCATGATCATCATTAGGATTAATACCAAACTTTTCAGAAGCCACCTTTTTTTGAAATTCAATCAATCGAGCTTTTATTTCAAGTGGATTCATTTTAGCCCCTTTTCTTTGGCTTTTCAAAAGGATTTTCTATTTCACACCCACCGGGATACCCAAATAAATCCATGAGGCATAATTGGCACATATGTTGAAGTTGACTCATCTTATAAGATCGTTCATTTTTAAAATGGTTCCTATCCAAACTCAATCCACAAATTTTACATTTGGTTGAATCTGATTTATTTAATTGATTTTCTAAAAGAAACCCACTTTCCAAATATGATTTTCTATTTTCCAATTCTTCTTCCGTATAAGGGACATATTCATTTTCATTTTCCATTAGACTTCCACCTCCCAATCAACAATACCAGTATATCACAGATTATCAAATTTGGCAAGTTTATGATTCATCAGATTTTTTAAACTTCCATTCAACCTCTTCAATACTTTCCTCTAGACGATTTTTAAAGGAACCACCAATTTTCATTAGACATGTTTTAAACATTTCATATTCGTGTTTATTCAAATTATGAAAAGCTTTAAAAATTAATTCATAACAGAAATAGTTTTCACTGATCTATATGCTATCCAATAGAAAATTAATGACATTATATAAGGCATATACCAATCACCATTCATATTAATCATCCTCTACATCAGAAAATTCAGAAAGATCAATAGGTTTTGAAACATTATTCTTTTTAAAATTTTCCATTGATGAATCAATCATGCCCGATATTTCTTGTTTATCCCAATCCGATATTTTCAGAAGGGCCAATTTTGAACATTCTTCAAAAATCCCTTCTTCACGAAGGAAATCGTCGAAAGAAGAACCCCCTCGGATTATAATTTTTCATTTTCATCATCCCTATTTTTACGCATCCGCTTTTCGTTCCGACCAAAGGAAAAGGGATGCATTAAATGCCTGTTATCGCAGGAGTGGTGATTGTATCCATGTCCCCCATATGAGCTAAGAAAATGTCAGTGCCCGACAGATTGGCACCTGAAAGCATCAGCCCATCTAAAGTTGCCCCTGAAAGGTTTGCATTGGTAAGATCGGAATTGCGCATATCAGCATGTGTTAGGTTGGCGCCTGGTAGGTCAGCACCTGATAGGTCGGCATAGAACATATTCGCATCAGACATATTAGCATTTTTCAAATTCGCATCTGATAGGTCGGCATGGGACAGATCCGCATTTTTCAAGTTGGCACCGGATAGGTCAGCTTTGTGCAGATTTGCATTTCCTAAAAGTGCACCCGATAGGTCAGCGCCTGATAGGTCAGCACCTGATAGGTCAGCATTGTACAGATCCGCATTTTTCAAATTCGCGCCTGATAGGTCAGCTTTGTGCAGTTTTGCATTTCCTAAAAGTGCACCTGATAGGTTTGCGCCTGATAGGTTGGCACCGTAGAAATCGGCTTTGAAAAGGTTGGCGCCTGATAGATCTGCGCCTGATAGATTTGCGTATGATAGGTCAGTACCTGATAGATTTGCACCGTATAAATCTGCACCCGATAAGTCTATTCCAGACAAGTCTGTTCTAGACAAGTTTGCTCCAGACAAGTCTGCTTTTGATCCACCTATTCCTTTCCGCCACAACATGTGTTCCGATAATATCTTTTCTA
>JAKQQL010000465.1:0-4191 GCA_029564175.1 Candidatus Cloacimonadota bacterium | reverse complement strand
ATTTTATCCCAGTTAAAATCCATGTTAAGCCTTACTATCTGTATACGATCAGAAGAAAAAATCTTTTCCAGTCCCGAACGTATATCCTTTAACATCTGGACACGTGCTTTTTCTTCTATTTTTTTTCTATATTCAAGAAGGGTAAATTCCTCTTTTGCCTTATCAAATTGGTCATCAAAATCCGAAATTATTTTTCCATATTCATCTGTTATTGATACATTTTCCGGCTTTAATTTAGTACCAACTGCTCTTGATACCAAATACTGTATACCTTTGATTTCTTTTTTAGACAGAGTATCATACCCGGGTGCAAGGTAAACTGTAACCGCAGCCGTATACGCATTTTCTTTTTCTGTAAAAAGCTCATCTTCCGTAATAGCTATTTCAACGTCAGCCTTTTCAATATTTTTTAATGATTCAATGTGACGTTTAATTTCATCCCGCAATGCCCTCATATATTTAACATTCAGCTCTTTATCAGTCTCGGTCCATTTTGATATATCAAAAAGTTTCCAGCCAGGTATCCCCTTTGGTATCATATTTTCCTGTGCAAGACGGGTTAAAATAACTTCACGCTGGTTGGGATCTACCAGAATAGTCGTTGTTCCTGATGTTGTATAGTGGAAACCCATTTCTTCTAATTTTTTTGTTACCTGCCCAAATTCATCAGAAGGGAGATCAGAGAATAAAACTATATTTGCTTTCTGTGACGACACTGAGAATAAAACAATAAATGCAATAACAAGAACCCCTGTTACCACACCAATAATAATTTTTTTTGTTGTATCTAATTTAGCATAAATCTCTTTCAATTGTTGAAATATCTTGGTAAATAAATCCATATCTTCTTCCCTCCCACAACTAATTAAATATCATCACCTTGCCCCATAATATCCATGCTTCACATTACAAAATGATTACTACTGCATTAACATCATCAACATAGCAGTTGACTGCAAAGTGACATAATACAATTAACATTCACACATAATAAAACATCAGTATTAAAAAGTCAATTAATTTACTAAAATTTGCTACTTTTTTTATTATATTCACTGTTATCACCTATTATCTGAGATTAATGAGTTCCCTGTATGCCCTGATCGCTTCATCACGGACAGCTTTGGTTAAGCTTAATGCAATCTCAGCTTTCTGTTGAGCAATCATCACTGTATGTATGTCTACAGACTCAGGCTCATAAATCATCTGTTGTGTCAAATCTTCTGCATCAACCTGCAGATCATTTACTTTACCCAATGCGGATTTCAGCGCATCCATAAAAGAACCTGCAACATCATCATCCTGAATTTTTTCTGGTTTATTGTCATAGTGAAGAGGATGCGTTGTCTTCATTGAAAAAATATTTGATTTACTTATAAAATTACTTTCCTGTACCATAATTAACACTCCCTGAAATTATTCTTGATTCAACAATCTGCCGCTCACCAATACCAAACTGCAGCCATTCCTTTTTGCGTCTGCTTAATGTAATTGGGGTCGATAGCTCATGTGAACAGCAAATTTCACTTATATGTCCTTTTTCAAAATACATATCTTAAACTCCTCCCGTAAAGATTACACACCACCTTTTCCAATTTCCAGCGCCTTTGAAAACATGGATTTTGCATTATTAATCATCATGACATTTGCTTCATATGAACGCGATGCGGAGATTAAATCAGTCATTTCCATGACCACATTAACATTTGGCATTTCAACATACCCCTGTTTTGGCCCGGTCTTAATTGCATCGGGATGTGTTGGATCATATATCAGCCTGAATTCAGCATTATCATCTTCAATTTTCACAACCCGCACACCTTTTGGCTCTCCATGATCAATTCTTTTAGGAACAAGTGGAGATTTGTAAAATGGCCTTATATTGACCGGAGCAAATATCACCCGTTTACGTTTAAATGGACCACCCTCCGGGGTCCGGGTTGTAGTTGCATTGGCAATATTATTACTTATAACATCCATACGCAGGCGTTGTGCAGTCAAGCCTGTTGATGCTATGTTAAAACTATCAAACATACCCATATTAAACCCTCACTAAACAGTTCTCATTACCATCTTTATAATTTTATAATTTTCATTTAAACTTGAAATATATGCATTGTATCTCATCTGATTCTTTGCAGCATCAACCATCTCTTTTTCTACATCTACATTGTTTCCATCATTTCTATACGTAGTGGTATAATCTACATTAATTCTTGACTTTACACTTTTGATGTTTTTTGGTTCAAAAAAATCAAAATGACGGGGATCAGTTTTCAATGCTTTTACCTTTTTCATGGGATCCATATTATGTTCTATTGCCCTTTTCAATTCGCTTTCAAAATTAACTTCACTTCGCTTAAAATGGGGAACATCAACATTGGCAATATTATTTGCGATAATCTTGCGGCGCATTGATTCAACATCCATTGCCTGTTCTAAAAGATAGTTGGTCTGCATCATTTTACTATATTCAAACATACTTTGTGCTTATCCTCTTGACATTATTTACTATTAGGTATATCGGCATAATGTAAAATTCCTTTATTACATTTTTTGTGACATAATATTATTATTTACACAACAATTGAGGGTGGGGAATAAAACAGTTGGACACCCACACCCAGTGTTACAATTTTAAATTTGCAAAATATTATTAACAAGAATGAAAATACACAAACTTGCTGACACCATCCTTGCATTATTTGCTCATTTCAATCACATAAATGCTTCCTGCAGCAATATTTTCCAGTTTTTTCCCTGTAGAAAATTGATTATTTTAGCAAAATTAACCCCAGCACACGTCAACTTCCATTCAGTTTGAACTTTTAATAGACCTCGGTAATAAAACTGCCTGAAACCTCTATTTTGTTTTATATTTCCAAAGGTAGGTTCCACTACAAAAGATCTGGTTGCGTACTGCAAATAGCCTTTATTTGAAGTTAACCGTTCTCTCATCTTTTCTTTTAACATCTCTCTATAATCTCTATATATTCTTCGATATGTCCCGTTTTCCCCAACACAAAGAGACGCTTGAGGACAACGAGCACACGCAGCTTTATTTTCATAAACGAACAGCAAATCAGAAGATTGCCCCTTTATCATATTTTTGAAATCTAATGTTTTCCCCGCAGGACAATGATACGAATCATTTTCATTATCATAAGAAAACTGAGCTTTTGCGTATTTCCCACTTCTTTTCTTTTCATACTGATCTTTTTTTAAAAGTTTATCTGGACCTAACATATCTCTTCTTTCATTCGCTGCAGTTGCCATTGATTCATAGTTCACATAACCTGAGTCTGCAAGTATCGTGTCATATTTTTTTCCGGTCTCTTCTTCTGCTTTATCGGCAATATCTTTTAGCAGGTTATCATCTGTTGCATCCTGAGACACTTCTGCTGCTACAATCAGCCCATGCGCCCCACAGTCAACTGCTGCCTGCGAATTATATCCTATAATAGATTTGCCATCAGCTTGTTTCATCAATCTGGCATCCGGATCTACTCTATTGACTTTTTTAGTATCATCTTCTTTCTCTAATAACTTTTGAAAATCTGCAAGAACTGCCCGCCGCTTTTCTATGTTCTCTCGTCGCTTGTTAAATTCATCTTCCTCTTCCTGTGTTTCAGAAGAATTGAGACGAACAAGTGTCTTCTCCATCCTCTTAGAAAGCAACTTCAGTGATTTATCCAACCCTTCTTTATTCTTTGTTTCATAGAGAGATGCATAGGCTTTCACTTTAGTTCCATCCACTGCTAATGATCCAAAATCATTCATGCCAAGGCTGCTCCCCAGGTGAACAGATAACGAAAATATTTCACTTAACTCCTTTACATGTCGTCTTCGGAATGACCGGATTGTGCTGTCGTCTGGCCCTTTATTGCCTGCTAATATATACTTAAATTCAAGGTCAGTTCCAAAATATTTCACAATGCTCCGTGATCCGGTTGTATGGCGCACAAAGGCAAGAAGTAGTATTCCCAGCATCATTCTGATATGTTTGGCTTTTGCTCCTCCTTCATCATTGTTATAATTTTTATCAAAACTGCTGACATCTATTGTACTTATAATTTCTCGTATGATTCTTGCTCGATTATCTGCTGGTAAATCATTTTCAAGATCAATTATATCAAAGTAATGCTGCCCATCATTGTAATTTTTATAACGTGCCATAGCCTTTCCCCTTAT
>JAKQQL010000454.1:0-29092 GCA_029564175.1 Candidatus Cloacimonadota bacterium | reverse complement strand
TTGATGGATAACATCAAGAAAAAGAATGATTTTAGTCAATTGGTTTTCAGTTATGAAGATCAAACTGACAAAATTATAGCCTATTACAATCAAATTATTAATGAGTTTAGCAGAAATAGCAATAACAAACATAAAAATGTTTTATTGGATAAAAATAAGAAAAAAGTTCTCTATCTTGCTTTTATTGAGCCAAAATATAAACAGCTTTTTGCTAAAATGAATGGTCAGGTAAATGGTTTGAAATCTGCAGGGCTTGAGGTAAAAGCTTATGCAATAGGTAAATGTGAATATCAAAATCAATATGACACTTTTAACTATATCAATTGTGAAAAAAAAGAGTCATCCAGACATCTGATTATAGATAATATCATTAAGCAGGAAAATCCTGATTATGTATACTTTAGATATCCTAATGGTTATCATCAGATATTAGAACCTCTGAGCAATGTATTATCAAAATATGACAATATTTTTTTTGAGCATAATACAAATGAGGAAGATGAATTAAGAGAAAATAGACAATTTGTTTCTCTCGAACAGGAGATTCATTTTGGACGTCAGTTAGTAAAGAAAGCCTGTGGATTAATTGGTGTTACATCTACAATCATTCAGCATCAAAAGGATAGAACAGGAAAATCTGATATACCGACAATTGTCATTGGAAATGGCATTGAAGTTAATGATTATCCTATAGCACAGACTCCAGATTTAAAAGATGAGTTTATCATGCTTTTTACAGGATATTTTGCTCTTCACCACGGTTTAGAAAGAATTATAAATGGAATCGCTGAATATAGAGGAAGCTATCGTTTAAAATTACTGATTGCTGGAAAAGCGTTTAATCAAAATTATGAGTATGAATTGAGAAACCAGGTTTCACAATTGGGACTTGATAATCAAATCATCTTTCTTGGTGAAAAAAATAAGAAACAACTAGATGAATATTTCAATATCTCTCATTTGTGTATTGGTTCTTTAGGTCTTCATAGGATTAATCAAAAAGAAGCATCCAGTTTGAAAACCAGGGAATGCCTGGCAAGAGGAAAAGCAATTGTCTTAGATCACAAAGACTCTGATATAGATATAGATAATCATTTTATTTTTACTGTTGAAGCTAATGAAACTTCTATTTCTGTAGCCAAACTCATCGATTTTTATAATAACATGAATATTTCTTCAAAAGAAATCAGAAGTTTTGCTACTAAACATCTCGACTGGAATGCAAAAATGAAGAGATTATCATATTTTATGATTAATTATCGAACTGATAAATCAGATAAACAGATAGAATATTCTTTTATCTTACCAGTGTATGATGATTTTGAAAATACACTTACCTGCCTGCAATCAATCACCTCATTAAATGGTCAATTATCATTTGAGATTATTATCATTAATAATGCATGTTCTGGTAAAACAGCAGACTTGCTTAATTCACTTGAAGGAGATATCTCAATTATTTTTACTGATTATGTTTTATCTCTAGAAGAAAGCTACCAGTTGGCAGAAAGCAAAGCAAAAGGGAAATTATTAAATATTACAACTGATTTTCGAGTACATGAGAACTGGTTACATTTTCTCCTACAAAAACAAACCTTCATTTATAGAGACAAAGACAACTTTCTTCAGCATCTTGCACAAGTTAAAAATGACAGAATGATAAGTGAACATAAACTTTCTGGAGAAAATCAACAAAATGAAATCTTTTTTGTTAAAGGCTACTGTGGATTTTGTAAAAAAGAATCAGATTTCATGGTTGATTGGAAATTGAACTATAATGGTTCACCTGGCTACAGAGAAAGACTTGTTTGTAATAACTGTGGGTTAACAGCCAGAAAACGAATGGTGGCTACTTTTTTAACTGAACAATATCAAGTAAATCAAAGATTGTTATGTTTTGAATATAAAAGCAATTTTTTCAGAGAACTCGAGAAAAAAATTCCAGTTGGTTATATTCAAGGTTGTGAATACCTGGATGAAAATTTTGTATCAGGTACAATTATTCAAGGTATTATGCATCAAGATATCATGGCCATGAGTTTTAAAAATGAAAGTTATGATTATATTGTAGCAAATGATGTGTTAGAACATGTCTCAGATTATCAAAAAGCGTTTCATGAAGTATTAAGAGTATTAAAACCACACGGAAAACTAGTTTTTACCATTCCATTTCATTATCAAAACGAAAGTACAACCCTAAGAGCAAAAATTGAAAATAGGCAAACTATCTTTATAAAAGATCCTGTTTATCATGGAGATCCAATAAGAAAAAAAGGTTCTTTAGTTTTTTACGATTTTGGTTGGGATATTTTTGAGTATCTAAAAGTAATTGGTTTTAAAGATGCTTATGTTTTAGACCAGTATAGTAATGAAAAAGCATTGTTCGGTGATGGAATGATGCTGTTGTTTATTGCAGAAAAGTAGTTAAGTAACAGGAGAAGTCATGCCTGATATCAAGAGTAATATAGAAAAATGGAATAATTCATATCAATGGGAACATCAAGGTGATGAATGGTCAAAAGTATGGGGTTCTGTAGTTATGCACTGGTATGGAACGATTTACCCTAGAATACAAGCTCTACTTCCAGTTAATACAATCCTTGAAATTGCACCAGGATATGGCAGATGGACCAATTACCTTAAGAATTATTGCAAGAAGTTAATAGCCGTAGATCTATCTGAAAATTGTATTGAGTACTGCAAAAAAAGATTTTTAAATGAAAATCATTTGAAATTTTATCAAAATGATGGTAAATCACTTATAGTTGCAGAAGAAAACTCTATTGACTTTGTTTTCTCTTACGACTCTCTTGTACATGGTGAAATCGATGTTTTAAAAGAATATTTATCTGAATTTAGTAGAATATTAACAAAAAATGGTATCGCATTTATTCACCATTCAAATCGTGGAGAATTTGCTGAATTTGAAAACCACCCAGATTTCCATAACCATTGGAGAGCAAAATCAGTCACTTATAATAAAGTATTTGAATTAGCAAAAAAATATAGTCTATCAGTTATCACTCAGGAACTTATCAATTGGAGCAATAAACCTGAGTGGATGATTGACTGTTATTCTATCATAACAAGAGCAGGTTCTGTTTATGATACTCAATATCGTCTCTTAAAGAATGGTAATTTTATGATTGAAGCCAGACAATGGAAACCATTATCCAAAATATACGATTTCTCTTACTTAAAAACAAAAGATAAAACTAATGTTTCAATTGTCATACCTGTCTGGAATAAACAGAAACTAACTCAACAATGTTTAGAAAATCTGTTTAAAACTATAAAAACTCACTCTTTTGAAATTATTATTATTGACAATGCCTCTTCAGATGAAACTCCTATTTACCTAAGCGATGTTCAAAAAAAATGCTCTAATATAAAGATTATCAGAAATGAAGAAAATCTCGGATATGCAAAAGCTAACAATCAGGCAGCAAAAATCGCCAGTGGAGATTATCTGGTTCTACTGAATAATGATACGATACCTCTTCCCTATTGGCTGGATAATCTTTATCAGACTATTAGTAATGATAATAATATTGGCATAGTTGGCGCAAAACTACTTTATCCTGATGATTTTATTCAGCACTGTGGAGTTGTTCTAAGAAGAGATAGAAAATTCTTTAAGCACCCCTATAAATATGTTGAAAGAGATAACGCACTGGTCAATCAAAGAAGACAATGGGATGCTGTTACGGCAGCTTGTTTGATTACACCTAAAAAACTTTTTTTAGAACTCGGTGGTTTTGATGAACGGTACATAAATGGTTGTGAAGATATTGACTACTGCTGTAAAGTCAGACAAGCTGGAAAAGAAATATGGTATGAACCCAAAGCAGAATTATACCATTTAGAAAGCCAAACACCCAGGATTTCTAACAATGATGAAAAGAATTTTGCTCTCTTTATTGAAAAATGGGGAGATCATGCTATAAAAACAGAATTTGATATTTTCTCAGAAGATGGTTTCTGGAAACTTGAAAACAGTACTTACGTTCATCAATACAATACTCAAGCTATTAAGTGGCATCACCAACTGGAAAATGCTCAAAAATCAGATAATCAAAATGAAAAGTTAAGATTGAGCAAACTACTCAAACATTTATATACTGTTGAAAAATGGGAGAATGATACCATTTCATTACAACATAATGAACTAATCTCTTCACTTAAAATTTCAGGTAAAACTCATCCGAAGAAATTAAAAATCCTGTTTGTTTGTCATGACTTTCCACCATACCGATATGCAGGAGCACAAATATATGCAAAAAACCTGGCTCAGGCAATAAATCAGTCAGGATTAGCTGAAGTAGAAATATTTCATCCTGTATTCAGAGACCACAATCATCAACCTGGCGAATATGAATTAAGTCAATATGAAGGATTAAAGGTACACAAATTATACAAAAACCCCAATGTTTTTGAATATGAGAATATTAATTCTAAATTGGTTTATCAGTTTTTTAACAAGTTTCTGACAAAAAATCATTTTGACCTAGTTCATTTTCATGGACTTGGTCAACTATCTGCCTCACCCATTCAGGTTTGTAATGAAACGAACACTCCATGCGTAATGACTTTGCATGATTACTGGTTCTTATGTGATGAATGGCATTTAATGACACCAGATCAAGTATTATGTTCAGGTCCTGATTCTGTAGATAAATGCACATGGTGTCTGCTAAATCATCATGTAGACAAAAAGAACCATCAAACCCTTATATCTGCCGCACATAGTTACAAATTAAATAGATTTTATTATTTAGCAGAACAATATAATCATATTAATAAGCTTTACGCTCCAAGTAATTATCTAAAGCAGAAGTTTAATGAATATAATTTCCATAATATTAGAGTCAATCCCTTAGGTTTTATTATTAAGAAAGCCATAGATAAACAATCGTCTGATTGCCTAAGGTTCGGTTATGCAGGTCAAATAATCAGAAGAAAGGGTGTAAATCTTTTAGTGAATTCATTCATCAGATTAAATCATCCGAAAGCTCAATTACATATTTGGGGAAAATCATACGATGAAGAATTCAGCTCATTTATTGTTAAACAATGCCTGACAATACCAAATATATTTTTTCATGGAGAATACCATCCTAAAGATTTACCTGAGATTTTTGCGAATATGGATATTGCCGTAATCCCTTCCTTAATGGAAAATTATCCTTTGCTTGTGCAAGAAGCTTTTATGTATAATACGCCTGTTATTGCTAGTAATGCAGGCGGAATACCTGAAGCCGTAAAAGACAAGCAAAATGGGTTGCTTTTTAATGCCGGAGATGAAAATGATTTATTAAAAAAATTAAATGAAATAGTCAATAATCCTAATTTCATTCAGCAAATGACTCAAAATATTCCAGGTGTTAAATCAATCAATGACGATGCCGAATTTTATGTTAATGAGTACCAGCGTTTTAAACATAAAATTCATCACAAGAAAAAAGTCCTCCTTTATTACTTCAAAAATGTACATATCCCTATCTTAAAACCAATACAAGACAAACTACTTACAATGCAGGACACTATTGAGCTTGCTATCGGTTTTATGTCTTATGCACCAGATATTAGAGCTGGTTTTACGCCTGAAGAAATGAATATCTTAAAATCATACAATCTGCCTATGTTTCAGATTCCTCAGGATTTCAAACCTGAAGTAACAGTGATTGCTGATTCCGTTTATCCATGGGTTCAGAATTGCGGTAAGCTAATCCATATTGGTCATGGGATACTCTGTAAAGGGCAATATTATACCGACACAGCTACAGCTAGACGAGAAGAGCAAGCAGACTTTGTTTGTGTTCCAGGTGAATATCATGCCAACATAATGAAACAAATCATTAGTAAACCAGTCTTCGCAACAGGTATGGCAAAACTGGATGATTTATATAATGGAGTTTACACCAGAGAGAAAGTTTTAAAACAGTATCATCTCCCCCATGATTTTAAATATATTTTGTTTGCTCCCACGTTTAATGATGAGCTATCCACAATCCCCTATGTCATGAACAGAATAAGCGATGTCATACCTGATGATAACACTTATCTTTTGATCAAACTTCATGGATCTACCAAAAAGAAATACAGAGACTTATATAAAGAGCTGGCTGAATCTGACAAAAGAGTGATATATATTGAAGATCACGATATCACACCTTATCTCGCATTAGCTGATCTAATGATATCTGATGTATCTTCTGCTATGATCGAGTTTGCTTCACTTGATAAACCCCTGATTTTGTTCAATAATCCAAACTGGCATAAATACACAAACTACAATCCAGATGATATTGAGTTTAAGTTTAGACATATCGCTCATCAGACAAACTCATTAAAAGAGATAAAAGAAGCCGTTATACTTGCTTTTGGGGGAAATGATCCAAACTTTAGCATACGAAAAAATGTCACACGTCAGCTAATAAACAATATCGAAAAAGCAGATGCAACAGATAAAATTTTAAATGTGATATTGGATGCTTAGTAACATTCATTGAGTTGGAAAAATATCTTGAATCAAATTCTATAATTACATTCATATCAACAAGTATAATTCAAGATAATCAAATTTCTTTCCTTATTCTATCCTTATACCTTCCTTATCTGTTACTTTAGAATTATCAACAAATAAAAATATAATTTTTCTAATTTGTCTGCTTTGAAAATTTAATAAAAATACAATCATTCGTAATTTCTACAATACTTAGAAGACCATGTTTTGAAGAAATTCATTTCATGGTCTTTTTCTATATGAGTATTCAGTCTGAAAATAACACTTTTATGAAAAAAACTCGAAAAGAGAGAAATAAGCATTGAGTTTTATTTTTTTTTTACTTTTATATCTTACTATATTTCAAGCTTTATGAGGTATTTAAATAAATCTGCATTAAAAAGCTTGACAATAAATCCAAGCTTATAAAAATTTATAACAAAAGAATATATTTGGAGGTCGTCATGACAATGCACGAATTCTTAGATCGTGTAGCTGCAAAAAATCCAGGTCAGCCTGAGTTTTTACAAGCTGTTAAAGAAGTTGTTGAAACTGTGTGGGATGTTTACAATGCTAATCCTCGTTTTGTAAAAGCGAACATTCTTGAAAGAATCGTAGAACCAGAAAGAGTGATTATGTTCCGTGTTCCATGGGTAGATGATAAAGGTAACGTACAAGTTAACCGTGGCTACCGCGTTCAGTTCAACAGTGCTATCGGACCATACAAAGGCGGACTTCGTTTCCACCCATCCGTAAACCTTTCAATCTTAAAATTCTTAGGTTTCGAACAAATCTTCAAAAACAGTTTAACCACACTTCCTATGGGTGGTGGTAAAGGTGGAGCTGATTTTGATGCAAAAGGCAAATCAGACGGCGAAATTATGCGTTTCTGCCAGACATTTATGATCGAATTATTCCGTCATATCGGTGCTGATACAGACGTTCCTGCTGGTGATATTGGTGTTGGCGGACGTGAAATCGGTTACATGTTCGGTATGTATAAAAAATTAGCTAACGAACATACTGGCGTCTTAACAGGCAAAGGTATCAACTGGGGCGGAAGCTTAATCAGACCACAAGCAACTGGTTTTGGTGTTGTTTATTTTGCTCAGGAACAATTAAAAACTAAAGGCTTAACTTTTGAAGGCAAAACTGTAGCTGTTTCCGGTTTCGGTAATGTGGCTTGGGGCGCTTGTATTAAAGTTGCTGAATTAGGCGGAAAAGTAGTAACTCTTTCAGGTCCTGACGGATATATCTATGATAAAGATGGTATTCTTGGCGAAAAAATTAATTTCTTACTTGAAATGCGTTCTTCAAACAATGACAGAGTTAAAGACTATGCTGACAAATTTGGTTGTGAATTCCATGCTGGTAAAAGACCTTGGGAAGTTAAAGTGGATGTGGCTCTTCCATGTGCTACTCAAAACGAACTTAACGAAGAAGATGCTAAAAAACTCATCGCTAATGGCGTTATCTGCTTAACAGAAGGCGCTAACATGCCTTGTACTCCTGAAGCGGTTGAAGCATTCTTAGCTGCAAAAGTTTTATTTGCACCAGGAAAAGCTTCTAATGCTGGTGGTGTTGCTACTTCTGGTCTTGAAATGACTCAGAATGCTATGCACTTAAACTGGACAGCTGAAGAAGTTGATGCAAAATTACATGGTATCATGATTAACATTCATGAAGCTTGCTGTAAATACGGTAAAGATGCTGATGGTTTTGTTAACTACGTTAAAGGTGCGAATATTGCTGGCTTCTTAAAAGTAGCTAATGCAATGGTTGACCAGGGCGTTATTTAATCAAAATAATTTAAATACAGGCTGTCAGAAATGACAGCCTTTTTTTTCAGGAGGAACGATGTCTCAACATAACACGAATGCACATACGCTGATTCATCTAATCAACGATTTCTTTCAGAATGAAGAAAATATCAGCACGATGGACAAGATTAGCAAAACAATTGCTTTTTGTTTTAAATCTGGTAAAAAGGGATTGATAGCAGGCAATGGAGGCAGTGCCTGTGACGCAATGCATTTTGCTGAAGAATTTACTGGTCGTTTTCATAAAAATCGTATGGCATTACCCGTTATTTCTATTACAGACAGTTCTCATATCACTTGTGTCGGTAATGATTACGGATTTGAAGATATTTTCTCAAGAGGTGTTGAAGCTTTTGCTAAGGAAGATGATTTTTTTATTGGCATATCAACCAGTGGTAATTCACCCAATATAATTAATGCAGTGGAAAAAGCCAAAGAAAAAAAGATGATTACCATTGCTCTTCTTGGAAAAGAAGGTGGAAAGTTAAAAGGGATTTGCGACTATGAACTCATTATTCCAGGCAAAACAACTGACAGAATTCAGGAAATCCACATGCTGATTCTTCATTCTATCATAGAAGAAGTCGAACGAATTATGTTTCCTGAACTTTACTGATATAGGTATTAAATGAAGCTTGCAACACTTTGTTATATCCAAAATGATCAAAATCAAACCTTGATGATGCACCGTATTAAAAAAGAAAATGATATGCATGAAGGAAAATGGAACGGTCTCGGTGGCAAGTTTGAGCAGGGGGAATCACCTGAAGATTGTATCATCAGAGAAGTTCTGGAAGAAAGTGGTTTTACGATTCAAAATCCACATCTGAGAGGCTTTCTTACCTTTCCTGACTTTGATGGAAAAGATGACTGGTATGTATTCCTGTTTACTGCTGACCAGTTTTCTGGAGAAATGATTCAATCAAATGAAGGAAATCTTGAATGGATTGATAATGATAAACTGCTGGAGCTTCCTTTGTGGGAAGGAGATAAACACTTTCTTTCCTGGATCGCTCAGAATAAATCATTTTTTAGTGCTAAATTCAATTATGTCTCAAAAGAACTCGACTCTCATTCAGTTATATTCTATCCAGAAAAAGAGACAGATTAACCTGCAAAAAACAGCAGAAATGTTTAACTAAGTTTATAAAAATCCATAATAGTGATAATTTTTATTTTTTTTACTTTTTTTTCATTATTCATCATCTTGAGGAAATGTTCATTTGTAATCAGAAAACAGATCACTTGACAAAATGCACTTATCTAAGAAACTGACATTAAAATAACATATTTTAATGGAGGCACTTAATGGGAAAATTATCCATCAAGTCAGAAATAGGTAAACTTAAAAAAGTCATTATACATGAACCTGGTTCTGAAATAGAGATTATGACGCCAAAGACTTCTGAAGATTTACTCTATGATGATATTCTAGATTTAAAAACAGCCGTTCATGAACATAGAGAACTGGCTGGTATTTTGAAAATCCACGCCAATGTTTACCAGATAAAAGACTTATTGAGAGACGTACTGGATAAAGTTAATGAACGGGAAGAATTACTCAAACAACTGATAGATGAAATGAATGCATCCCAGCACATTTTAGATGATTTAATGCCTCTAGATTCTACGACATTAGCAAATTTATTAATCTGCGGTGTAGAAAAAAAGAAAGATACATTAACTCGGTTTTTGTCTCCCAGAAAATATTCCTTACCCCCTTTACCCAATTTTGTATATACGCGTGACAGTGCTATCATTATTAATGAATCAGTTCTTACAGGGTCAATGGCCAATTTAATTCGAAGTGCTGAAGCCACTATAATGAGATACATTTTTGCACATCATGATGATTTCCTATCTGATGGTTTCTATTTTGATAAAGTCAATGGCTTTCATCATAATTCAAAATTTGAAGGTGGCGACATTCTGGTTATCCGCGAAGATGTTCTGGCTATTGGCTTATCTGAAAGAACTACCTCAGAAGCAATTGATCAGTTAACAGAAAAATTCAGAGAAAAAGGTCAAATTAAACATATTTTTGCAGTCATTTTACCTAAAGAAAGAGCCATGATTCATCTCGATATGATTTTTACAATGGTTGACAGTCATTATTGTGTTGTTCATGAACCTGTTATTCTCGGAGAAGATAAACTGGGAGTGGTTCATATTGATATGACTGAAAAAGTCAACAAGATTACAATGGTTACTGACCTTCTCTCAGGTTTAAAAAAAGTAGGTATTGATTTGATTCCTGTGCTTTGCGGAGGTAAAGAGAGATTAAGACAAGAACGTGAACAATGGATGTGTGGAGCTAATTATTTCACAATCGCACCAGGAAAAGTTATTGGTTACGGTAGAAATACGCATACTTTTGATGAACTTGAAAAAGTTGCTAACATGCCACGTTTTGAAGCGGTTGACATTCTCAAGGGTAAGATTGATATTAGTAAATATGACCGGTATGCAATCGCCATTTCAGGAGCTGAACTTTCCCGAGGTGGTGGTGGAGCCAGATGTATGACTATGCCTATTCAAAGAGAATATGTCGATTTGAGTAGCTGATAATTATCTAAATACATGATATTTTACATTTAATCCAACAATTATACTAAGGGGAGAAAATCTCCCCTTTTATTGTTTAGGACAGGAGGTTGCCAATGGTTCAAATAGTTAAAGTTAAAAAGGGTAGAGAGTTTTCATTTCTTTATCATCATCCGTGGGTGTTTTCAGGTGCCATTCAAAATGAAAGCTCTCTGGTTCTGAAAGACGGAGAGCTTGTTAAAGTATGCGATTATCAGAATCAGTTTTTAGCATGGGGATTTTACAATTCTAAAAGTCAAATCAGAATCAGACTCTACTCATTTAATGAGATGATTGTTCCTGATGAAGCCTTTTTCCATCAAAAAATAGAATCAGCTATCCGGATGAGAAAGTCGATCCTTAGCCAGAACATCTTTGATAATGCTTGTCGCCTGATTTTTAGTGAAGCAGATTGTCTGTCAGGCTTGGTAGTTGATAAATTTTCAAATTATCTTTCAATGCAATTTACATCACTTGCCTTGTATTTAAAAAAAGAAATAATTGTTCAAAAACTGATTGAGTTGATTCATCCTAAAGGTATCTATCTTAGAACCGAAAAAGGAACAGCTGAAGAAGAAGGTCTAGAAATTCACGATGAACTGGTTTGGGGAGAAAGAGCAAAAGAAAATATTCTTATTTCTGAAAATAATCTTGTTTACGAGCTCAACATAGAAACAGGTCAGAAAACAGGCTTTTATATCGATCAGCGTGAAAACCGCCTTGCAGTCAGAAAGTATGCTAATCATAGAAAATGTGCCGATATCTGTTCATATTCAGGAGGATTTAGCCTTAATTTACTGGAGGGAGGAGCTGACTTTGTAAAGATAGTAGATATATCCGATAAAGCCTTGCTGTTAGCAGAAAGAAATATCCATCTTAATCAGTTTAATCAGGCAGAATTTATACGTTCAGATGCTTTTAAATTTTTGGAAAATCAATTAAAAGACAATCAATTCTATGACCTGATCGTTTTGGATCCTCCCAAATTTACTCACTCCAGGTCCAGCTCTAAACAGGCTATAAAAGGCTATACTCAATTGAATACGATGGCTATGCAATGTATGAGTAAAGGAGGAATTCTGGTTACATGCAGTTGTAGCGGTAGAATCAGTAAAGAGGAATTCTTTCAAGCTATCACAAATGCAGCAATTATCAGTAAAAGAAATATTCGCTTACTCGAACAAAGAGGAGCAGCTATAGATCACCCCGTCAATCCAGAATGTCCAGAATCAGCTTATTTAAAATGTTTTATTTATTGGGTGGAATAAGATTGAGTAATTATCAAAAAAGATACAATAAACATACCAATCAATTTTCTTTATCATTTCTACATGCAACTTTACATCAATGAAAAATCATCAAACTTATAAAGCACTAGTCTTATTACATTTCAGTGTGTTTTTATTTGGTTCAGCGGGTTTATTTGGAAAACTACTGACAATATCTCCTGTTCATATCACAGCTGGTCGTCTGTTTTTTGCATCAATATCTCTTTTTTTACTTTTAAAAACACGGAATAATTTTTGTTTACCAGAAAAAAAGGATATTATACTCTTTATTACAAGCGGATTTATTTTAGCATTACATTGGTATTCTTTTTTTAAATCAATACAATTGTCATCAGTCAGTACAGGGCTGATTTATTTTAGTTCTTATCCTTTATTTACCAATCTGATTGAATGGACTGTATGTCGTAAAAAAATAACAACATACAAGTTAATTTCATTAATTCTCTGTATTACAGGTCTTTTTATTACATATTTTGCTAAATATTATGACAATCCTGGTGTTATTTCTCTGTTAATGGGTATATTATCTGGTTTGACATTTTCAATACTAAGTTTCATTAACCAAAGATTGTCAAAACAATATTCTGTTCAAATTGTCAGTTTATATCAGTTTGTGATTGCTTTTATTTGCCTTATTCCTTCATTTATCATGATACAATTGCCTGTTTTAAATCAATCTGTCATTATGAATCTTATAATACTGGGAGTTATTTTTACAGCTTTATCTCACACTTTATTTATCAATTCTTTAAAATATCTGCCCATAAGCTCTGTTTCTCTCATCAGCTGCATGGAACCGGTATATGGAATCTTATTGGCATTTTTAATATTTGATGAGAAACTGGCATTATTACAGCTAATCGGGGCAATTTTAATCATTGGTGTATCCATCTCTGAATCAGTTTTAAAAAAATAAATTAAGTAAATTGCAGACTCAGATCAGACAAACAATATAAAATCTATTAAAGCTAAGTTATGAGCTTTGCATTACCACAGGTTTTATCCAAACCCAGTTGAAATCATCTCGTTCATTAAGTTATCAAAAGATTATTGAAATCATCTGCCACAGTCTAATCCAAAAGCGCTTAACATTGACTGTTTTAATCAAAATTGAGCAGTTTTAATGCATATTCTGGAATAATATTTGCCTGTGCCAGCATCAATGAAGCCGTTTCAAGCTGAACTGCCAGTAAAGTAGAGTTAATGGTTTCCTCTGCAATATCTACTCCTTCTATCTGTTCTATGGCATAATCCGTACTGTCTCTCATGGATTGAGTCGCTTCCAGAGAAGCTGTCAGTCTGTTTTGAATACCTCCCAGATAAGACTGAAAATTGTCTTTTCTTACAATAGCTGAATCTATCATTGTTAATGCACTTTCTGCACCGCTTATTGTACTAATATCTGGAATTGAATTATTAAAAAGTTTATTTGTACTGATGTTAGGCATAGAAATGTAGTAATAATCCTGATTTCTACTAGCACCAGGACCAAAATGAATTTTCAAACATCCATTTGCTTCAGACCAACCACTGCTTGTCTGACGAACTGAAGATGAGCTTAAACTACCATCTAATAGTTTTATACCATTGTATTTTGTGGCATTGGCAATACGATCAATTTCAGCGCCTAGACTTGAAAATTCTGACTGAAGAATTGTACGCTGCTCATCCGTGTAAGTTCCTGTAGCAGCTTCTTCTGCCAGTTCTTTCATTAAAATCAGTTTTTCATTAATTACATCCAAACTACCAGTGGCTGTTTGAACGAGAGATATGGCATCTTCTATGTTTCTCTCTCCTTGACTGTATGCAGCAGAATTAGCTCTCATTTGCTGACTGACAGCCATTCCAGTCGGATCATCAGCTGAAGTATTGATTCTCTTACTACTTGATAAATGTAACAGGGATTGTGAATATGCTTTTAAAATGGATGAGAAATCCCTGCTGGCTCTTTGAGCCACATTGTTTGATATTATACTGAGTGCCAAAACAACCTCCTTGTGGTTGATTTGACAATCTCATCTCTCTGTGAAGTTCTTCCCTTTCAAAAGAACCTGTTGGCTGTTAGTTTGAATAAACAGGCAAAATGCGCTGTTCTTCGGGTAATCTGCATGAAATTGGAAAGAGCGGCTAACTTCTTTTCCAGAGGTGCAGGCTGCAGTTTACTTTTTATTACACTTATCAATCTCATCTGACTAGTCAGAAAAGAGTACACTTATACTCCCTGTGTATATAATAATCTTTTCGCTAATTTTGGCAAGTTTTTTTTAAAACATAAAACCGATTTATCATCTAAACATCGCATTTTTACTTATTTTTTTAAAAATTTCAGAACTTCATAACAAAATTGAAAAAAAGCTTGACTTTTCACTATGATTTTTTAAATATTGATAAAAAAACAACATAAGGAGGGCTCTTGTTACAATTAACTATCTCCCCGCAAAAAATTAGCAATGCAAGAGAATATGCTAAGCAAATTACCCATTCAATGAAAGACTTGTTAAATTCATATAGTTCTGTCACAATCGAGAGAACTGTAATCAGATTATTAGGTGTAGATGGAGCACTTGAAGATGGAACACCCATTCCCAATTATATAGTAGATCACTTAAAATCAAAGAATGCGCTTGATAAGGGTGTTGCATTCTGGATTTGTAATGCGATGGTTTACAGTCGATTGACTTCACAACAGGTTGCACAATCTGTTGTAGAGGGAAAATTAGAATTGACTGAAATACCTCGTCAGTCACCAGATAAAGTAATTCAGATAATGAATGAACTGACTGACAAAATGATTGAACATATCAAAAATCAAAGAGCATACAGAAATGATCAATTCGAAAAATTCGGACCCAGAAAAAAACCAAGTCTTTATGTGATTGTAGCAACAGGTAATATTTATGAAGACGTAACTCAAGCAAAAGCTGCCGCCAGACAAGGTGCTGATATCATTGCTGTAATTCGTTCAACCGCTCAGTCATTATTGGATTATGTGCCTTATGGAGCTACTACAGAAGGCTTTGGAGGTACATTTGCCACACAGGAAAATTTCAGAATTATGCGTAAAGCGCTCGATGAAGTAGGCGAAGATCTCAAACGTTATATCTGTCTTACAAACTATGCATCAGGACTCTGTATGCCTGAAATCGCAGCTATGGGTGCTATGGAAAGACTGGATGTCATGCTTAACGATGCAATGTATGGCATTCTTTTCAGAGATATCAATCCAAAACGCACACTCCTCGATCAGTATTTTTCAAGAATGATTAATGCATTGGCTGATATAGAAATCCAAACAGGTGAAGATAATTATCTGACTACGTCAGATGCTGTAGAAAAAGCATATACTGTTACTGCTTCTCAGTTAATCAACGAATCATTTGCAAATTTATCAGGTGTCAGACCTGAAAAAATGGGTATCGGTCATGCTTATGAAATAGACCCTGATATGGAAAACTCATTTCTCTATGAGTTATCTCATGCATTGTTAACCAAAACTCTTTTCCCTGTAGCGCCAATTAAATATATGCCTCCTACGAAGCATGTGACCGGTAATATTTTCAAAACTTACCTTATCAATGGCATGTTTAACATGGTAGCACAGTTGACTGGACAAGGAGTACAACTTTTAGGAATGCTAACAGAAGCAGTACATACCCCTCATCTTGCAGACAGAGCATTAGGTATCGAAAATGCACAGTATATTTTCAATACCACTCGTGATTTATACAAAGAAATATCTATTGATAAAGATGGATTTATCAATAAAAGAGCAGAGAAAGTATTGGATGAAGCAACTGATTTCCTTAAACGCGTTGCTGAACAAGGCTTGTTTAATGCGCTGGAAAAAGGAGAATTTGCCGATATCAAACGTAATGAAAACAACGGTAAAGGCTTGGATGGTGTTTTCAGAAGAGCTGAAGATTATATCAACCCATTTATGGATAAAATAAAACAAGAATTAAACATAGACTAGAGAGGTAAAAAATGAGTAGTAAATTTGACCCGACATTTGTTCGTCCATACGGAGATACGATGAACGACGGACGTATGCAACTCTCTTTCTCTATGCCTGTTAAAGCAGATGAGTCCGGTAAAGAAGCAGCCAGACAACTCCTTAAACAAATGGGAATGGATGAAATTGAAGTATGTTATATCAGTGACTTAACTGAAGGCTTTGCACATATCGTTGCGTATGCCAACACAAATGCATTTGTTGATTTAACCAAAATCCAGGTTAAAACCGTTGACACACCTGTTATGACAATGGACGAAACTGATGATTATGTTGAAAAAAATATTGGACGAAAACTGACTGTCATTGGAGCATGTATAGAATCTGATGCTCATACAGTTGGAATAGATGCCATCATGAATATGAAAGGCTACAATCATCGTTATGGTCTTGAAAGATATAAAAGTTTTAATGCATTAAATATGGGTGCTCAGGTATTATCTGAAGATTTACTGGCTAAAGCCAGAGAAATGAATGCAGATGTAATTCTGGTCTCTCAAATCGTAACCCAAAAAAATATACATATCCAGAATCTGACGAGACTAATAGAAATGGCAGAAGCAGAAGGACTCAGAAAAAAAATGCTGTTTATCTGTGGTGGACCAAGAATCACCCATGAACTGGCAATAGAACTAGGCTATGATGCCGGTTTTGGAGCTGGATCTTATTCTACTGATGTTGCGTCCTTTATTGCTGTTGAATTATCAAAAAAATCATAAGCAGACAATTCCTTATGATTAAATGGTTTTAAAATTTTATGGTATCAACAAGGGATTGAAAATGCCCTTGTTGATTTTTTAATCTTTAAATATATAGATAGAAAGCAGAGATCTATGTTAAAAGCCTTGAATATGATTTTCTCCAAGAACCCACAAAAACTACTTGAAATGTATAACCCTGAATCTGAAGAAAAGAATAAAATCATTCAAAAACTTTGGCAGGTAAATGCTGTCGATGAACTATTAGAGATTTCAAAACTGGATAAACAGGTACGTTATCATATTGTGATGGAACTTTTAAAAAATCATAAAATCAAGTTTGACCATTTCAACAAAATTTTTACATGGCTGGAAGCCTCAAAATTGCAGTCTGAGCTCGTAATCTATGTAAAACAAAGACTGGAAAAAAAAGACATTGAAACACTGATTAAAAATCCACAGATTGATCCAAATGCTAAAAAGAACCTTGAAAGTGTTTTAATACATAACAAAACAGCTTCACAAGATCAGATAAACCGCTTTGCCCCAGATGAAAAATATTTAAAACTCAAAATGATTCTGGAGGAATGCGAATTACCTGTCATAAATGATGATAAATCGCTCAACCATGAGACAGTCAGGCTTGAAGAGATTGTTTACCAGTTTATTATATCTTATAATCCGACAATGAAAGATCACGTGACCTTTCTTTCCGATTTTATTAAAAATAATCATTGCCTTGAACCTCAAAACCGAGAATCCTTATTAACAATTATTAATCTGATAAACATAAGTACTGATGAGAAAAAACAGCTGATTCAGCTTCTCAATACAGATTATTGTTACGAACCAGAATTTTTCTCTTGTTTTACGAATTTCTCTTATGGTGAAATTGAAAAAATGCAAAAAATTTTATCAAGGCCAATGGTTAATAAGTGGATAGACGTCTTTTTTAATAATCATTACTATCATGACCTCATGTGGTTGAATCATTACTATCCTGGCTTTGAATGGGTAGATGAATTAGTCAAAGAAAAGTTTAAACCTGAGATTATTGAAAATTTTCATTTCAATGAAAATTCATTACTAACCAAAAAACTCAATCTAACACTGCACGAAATCATTAAAGATACAAATCTGTTAGCTTTACTTGATAAAAGTTCACTTGCAATCCAAAACCTCATTGATTCACGTATAGAAAATCCAAATTTTGAAATTGATTTTTATCTCAAAGCATTATCACTGATTGGTGGAGAAATTAACTTTGTCTATATGAGCAAACAAATCAATAAGCGTCCAGTAGAGAATATCTCTATTGCTTATCTGGAAATAGAAAAAAAATACCTGATTCAAAAGAAAAGTCTTGATGATCCCGAGAAGATTCAGGAATTAGTTGAAAAGGAGTTAAGTGATAAATCAAATCTGATTTATGCCTATCATTATGGAATACTGATGCAATTCTGGATTGAAAGTATTTCAAGGCTGAAATTGATTTCAGATAATATGTATGCTCTTTTTGTGGATAATCTGCCAGATCTGAAAGGTTTTGCTTCTGATGCTGATGTCGATGTTAAAATTATGATTTGTAAATTGATAGGTTTACTTAAACTGGAAGCGCAACGCCCAATTCTGGAAGGTTTTGTTCAATCTAAAAACTTATCTTTACAAATTCACGCAATCTTAGCCTTAAAAAATATGGGAGATGATATCAGCTTCTATCTGCAAAAAATTGCTCACTCAAAAAATGTACTGGTAAGACAAGAACTTGCTCGTTCATTGCATTTATTTAAAGATGATTATGATGAAATAACCATTATCAATCTCGCTTTAGACAATAATGCACTTGTTTGCGAATATACAATGAACTTTATCTCTTCATTAAATCAAGATGTATGCTTAAGAATTTTCTCAGAAATACATGAAAAGATTCAATTAAAAAACAGATACCACATAATAGAATTGCTTGGCAAGTTAAATACGCCTAAAGTAATCCCTATCATTATCGAATTATTGAGAAACGGGGATAATAATCTCTATCTTGAAGGCATAAAATCTCTTGCTAAAATCAATCATCCCCTTTCAATTACAATTCTGAACAATATTGATCTAGACAAAAATTTCATGCTTGAACTAGAGAGAGCCAAATCCTTAATCAATCTGGGTGATTTCAATGCATGGAATATCCTTAGAAAATATTTTAAAATAAACCATTCAATTATTCAGGAATATGCAAAAATCCTCTTTATCCAACTGGCAGGAATGGAACAAATCAGAACAGTTTATTCTCTTTGTTCTGATACAAACTCATTAGTTGCCGGTTTTGCAATTATCAAGCTATATCTTTACAGTGAAAATGAAGCAAATAAAATTATACAGGAATTGTTTGAGACTAAAAATTACAATAAACTTTATTATATTGCTATCTTTTTCTCCTTATTACCCTATAAAGAGATTAAAACAAAAATCAGTCTATTGATTAATAGTAATTCTACTAAATGTAAAACGATTGGTCTAATCATTACGGCAAAAAACGAAGATCCAAGACCGCTTCATCAGTTTGAAACAGATGTAATGAAAATGGATGACTCTGAACATATGGAAATCATTACTGCCATTTTTGATTATCCTGATAAAACAGCCCTCAACCTTATGAAAAAGATTTGCACTTTTCAAAATCTCAATATCATAGAAAAAGCATTGAATACATTGGATAAAATGCATGACGAGCAGGCAGATAGCTTTATAAAAGAATTATGGAACAAAAGCGATCCAAATACAAAAATTCTGATAGTGGATTATATTATCAGAACTCATAATGATAATCTATATCAATTTATAAAACTGCAATGTGATTATGTCAGCTTCGAAGTACAGGCTCATATATACAGAGCTGTTATTTCTGTTGAAAATTCTGATAATGCCTGGACATTACTGGATGAACTCATTCGAGCTGATGAAAAAGAGATTAAAAAAGCAGCTATAGATGCATTATCCAAAATAGAAGATCAGCAAACAATTAATATCCTATCCCGTTATCTAAGCTCTCCAATTGAAGATATTCAAATCGAAGTAATCAAAGCACTTGGTTCTACAGGAAATCCGGAAGCAATCAATCTTTTAAGTAAATATTCCGAATCCTCTTCTCCTCGTTTAAAACTTGCTCTGGCTAAAGCACTTGGAAATCTGCCATTCAAAGATAGTATCAAAGTCTTACAAAAACTGAGTATAGACAGAGACGAATATGTAAAAGTTACAGCAGATATTTCATTAGAAAAATTGCAAAGAGGGGCTGAAATTCCTTTAATTTCATTTGTTGAAATGATTGACAATATGTTAAAGGAAAACACATGGAAACTCAATGAAGATTGGTTTACCAGAGAGTACAATCTCTTCTATACCCGATATTCAAAATTCAAAATTAGAGAAATCAATTCTTTTAGACGAAAAACGATTCTCGATCAGGATGATTACATCGCAAAAATTGAACAACTAAAGCGTGAATTAGAAAGAAATCTAAAAGGTAATACTGATGCTCAACAAATTGTTCAGTTAAAACAACAGCATGATGCTCAGATAAAAAATATGATGCTAAAAGAAGAACTCGTCATTTCCTTACTTGTAACTGAAGATAAAGTGCTTACGCAAAATGATATTAGTATGATAAATTCCATTATTAAATCAACTGATGAAATTTTAACAAAAGCAATTCTGCTTAATATCTGCAAAAATGATTCAAATACATGGCAAAGCTTCATGAACCCAATCATTTCTCATAGAGAAAATGCTCAGTTTTCTGATTATATCATTTTTGGATTAACACATAATATGAAGTTTTCAAGATTAAATAACATTGCTGCACTGATTCAGAATGATAGAGCAAAATTCTATCTGCTTTTTATGTTTAACTACTATCTTGTAAATAAAAATTTAATAGATAAAGCGCTATTACCAAATTTGTATCATACACTAGCAGGAACAGCAATAGAACCAGAATTAAAAAATAATATCATATCCATCATAAAACAACTGGAAAATGAAATATGAAAAACAGTTTTGAAGCATTACTCAATATTGTGAAGCGTCTAAGGCATCCTGAAACAGGTTGTCCTTGGGATAAAGTGCAAACAAATGAAACATTAGTACCTAATTTTATTGAAGAGCTCTATGAATGTATTGAAGCAATTGACAATAAAGATTATCAGCATCTTTCTGAAGAATTGGGTGATCTTTTGTTACACATAGCCCTTCAAATTGAGATTTCTAAAGAAAATAAGCATTTTGATGAAAAAGAAGTCTTTCAGAAAATTATCACGAAACTGATCTCAAGACACCCTCACATCTTTGCTGAAAAAGAAGTTAATTCTGTTCATCAGGTAAAGAAGAATTGGGAACTCATCAAAATGGAAGAAAAAAAACACAGAGAATCTGTTCTTGAAGGGATTCCTAAAGCCATGCCTTCCCTGATTGTCGCTCAGAGAACTCAGGAGAAAGCGGCTGCTGTCGGCTTTGACTGGCCTGATCTGGAACCTATTTTTGATAAGCTTCAAGAAGAAACCGATGAACTGCATCAAGCGATAGCAAATCAAGATAATGATAATATACAAGAAGAAATCGGTGACCTCTTATTTACCATTGTAAATTTGTCCAGAAAATTAGGTTTTGATGCAGATACCGCCCTGCGTATCAGTAACGAGAAATTCACTGACCGTTTTAAAAAACTTGAAAAACATTATAAAGACAATAATAAAGACCTTTCTCTGTCAGACTTAGCTGAAATGGATTCAGTCTGGGATAAAATTAAATCACAGTAATATCATTTTCAATCAACCAGGATTTTTGGCAGGGATGAATACCTATTTTTTATCTGTCATACCTGTTTTTAAGATGATATGAACATAGAAAGTGCTGTTTAATGATCAAAAAAAAATATCAGATTTTTCATAAAAAGCATTTAAGTTTTAAAAAAATATACTTATACTTTGGGCTTACATTTTTTTTATTCATAGTTGTATTTCTTTATTTCACTGAAACGCTAAAAAAAATTAATGAAAGCGAATCACAAACCATTCCTCAATTGTTTTCAAAGCATCTCGTGTATTCACGATATGAATCATATAATTCTATGTTTTATCATTTTTATTTAAAAGATTTAATCAATAATATTAAAAATCCAATCATCATTACCACTGAGGATGATATTCCTATCTGCTGGATAAATATCGAAATACCAGATACCCTGAGTTATGATGAAATAAATCAAAATCAAAAAGAATACGTTAATCAGCAAATTACTGAAATGAAAAAGAGAGGCCATCTATTCTATTCTAGAATTAAACTCTATCCGGATCGTCTTGTAAAAATAAAAACCTATTATGAAGACTTATCAGTCATAAAAAGGATGAGATTAATTCCAGTTTTACAAATATTGGGTCTTCTAATGTTAATGACTGGAGGTATCTATCTCTTTTTTATCATCAGTCAAAATGAAAAAGATAATCTTTGGATTGGGATGGCAAAAGAAACAGCTCATCAATTTGGTACACCCGTTACAGCACTAATGGGATGGATTGAACTACTTAAATTAAGAACAGGAGAGCAACATCAGGATATTCTGGCTAATATGGAAATTGACCTGACGCTTCTTCAAAAAACGGCAAACAGATTTAATAAGATTGGCTCAAAACTGAGTTTTAAACCCCATGACATCACGGAACTAATAAATGAATCAGTTCGTTATTTCAGACTCAGATTACCGCATTTTAACAGTAAAATAAACATCCTCTTTATTAATCAATCAGATAATTTGTATCTGAATATTGATGCTGACCTTTTTAAGTGGTCATTAGAAAACTTGATAAAGAACTCGATTGATGCCATGAAAAATAAAGCAGGCAATATTTTTATCCAACTGAGTTACAGTAAGAAGAAGATTCATATCATCGTCATGGACGAAGGATGTGGAATTCCTAAAAATATATCGTGGAAACAAATATTTGAACCAGGAGTTACTTCTAAAAACAGAGGTTGGGGGCTTGGTTTAAGCTTAACCAAAAGGATTGTGGAAGATTATTTCAAAGGCAGTATTAAAGTGCTTCGTTCTGTTCCAAATGATGGATGTGTTATCGAAATCTGCCTGCCGGAGAATCTGATTTGCAGAGAAAGTAAAACATCATAAATAATTGGAGTCAAAATGATAGTCATTAGTCAGAATCAGATGAAACAACTTGATGAGACCTGCATGAAAATGCTGCAAATGTCTTCGGAAATGCTTATGGAAACAGCCGGTAAAGCCTGTGCTGATCGTATAAAAAGCATTTACGAAGCAAATTTTTTACACAAACCGATATATGTTATCTGCGGTCATGGGAATAACGGTGGTGATGGCTTTGTCATTGCACGCTGGTTAAAACATTATGGCTTTACTCCACAAATCCTGCTGATTGGAAACCCAAAGAAATTTACCACTGAAACTCTGATAAATTATAATAGATGCCAGACGCTGAATATTTCAATCAGTCCTGTAACGAATATTGATCATATCGATTCAGTTGACTTTAGTCATTCTTTGTGCATTGATGCCGTGTTTGGTAATGGTTTTAATGGCAATTTACCCGAACTCCATAAAAGCCTGTTTAAGAAAATTAATCTAAACGCCACTTATAAGATTGCCATTGATATTCCTTCAGGACTTTCAGCAGAAACAGGATCAGTAGATTGTGACTGTATTCAGGCAAACAAAACATTGTGTATCGCCTTTTTAAAATATGGACATTTGATTCATCAGGGCAAACAATACTGTGGTATGATTGAATTAATGGATATTGGAATACCAAAGGATTTATTATATAATGATTTTCAGAGAGTCAATCTGATTACCAAAGATAAAATCGAGTATCCTACCCGTTTTAAAATCAGTCATAAAGGAAATTATGGCAGAATCGCCATTATTGCAGGGTCTGAAGATTACAGTGGGGCAGCAATACTCGCTTCTTTAGCAGCACTTAAAGCAGGTGGAGGCTTGATTTATCTCTATTCCTCCTCCAAAATGAAAGGTCATTATGACAGTTCTCTGATTGAGGTGATTAAAAGAACCATCCCTGAATCTGATCTCTTACCAGATCAGGAAATACTCTTTGAGCAGTTAATGGAAATGGACAGTATTTTGATTGGACCAGGTATAGGTATTAGTGAATACAGTACAAAACTTACAGAAACAGTCATTAAACTGTCTGAATTCAAGCCAGTCATAATGGATGCCGACGCATTAAATATCATTGCTAAAAATAAGGAATTATTAAGCAATTGTACCGGTAAAAATATCCTATTCACTCCTCATATCGCTGAATTTTCCAGATTATGTCAAAAGGATATCAATCAGGTTTTAAACAACCAGATTCAGGAATTGGAAGAATTTACCAATCAATATGAGATACCGCTTATTCTTAAATCATCTGTGAGTATTTGCTCATACAAGAAACAGCTTACAATTATTGATAAAGGAAATGACGGATTATCAACAGGTGGAAGCGGTGACGTACTTGCTGGTATTATCACTTCATTTACCGCTCAACATATTTGCAGTAAAAGAGAGTCTCATGATTTAAAGCAGATCCTCTGCCAGTCTGCGATTTCAGCATCTTTTTTATTGGGAGAGACAGCAGAACAAATCAACCAGATTTACGATACACCTGCAATTTGCCCTCAGGATATCATTCAGAACTTATTTAAAAAACAATCATAGGAGTTAAAATGGACAAAACAATTGGTATAGCTATTATAATAGCAGCGCTTATCTTTGGTACTTTTTTTTACAAAGCTCAACACGAAAAGGAATCTGTAAAAGTAGTGGGTTATGCCAGTATGCACCACCCTTCTGACATCCTTAAATGGCAGGTAACAATTGGAACTCAGGCTGGAACGAACCAGATGAAAACAGCATACAGAGACCTAAATCAGAATGTGGAATTCTTTCGTAACTTATTAAAAGAAAACAATCTTTCTCTTAGTGAACTTACGATCAACAGTCCTTTTTCTTATCCTGTTTACGATCAGTCAGGGCTTATCAAATCGTACAATATTGAACAAAACCTGGTTTATACGGTTAAAGATACCACTCTGTTTCAAGTGATTGAAAATCTGAATAACAACCCTGAAGGGCTTTATGCCAAAGGTCTATTATTACGAAACTCACAGATTCAATACTTCATTTCGGAATTACCAAAGTTGAAACATAACATCATTGCAGAAGCGACAAAAGATGCAAAACAGCGAGCGGAAGAAGTAGCAAAAAGTTCTAAAGATAAGGTTGGAAAACTACTTAATGCCCGTGTGGGAGTCTTTCAGATAACAGAACCTTACTCTACTGAAGTACAGGCTTATGGGGTTTATAATGTATCCACAAAACAGAAGCAAATATCTGTAACTGTTACTGCTGAATACGAACTAAAATAAAGTATTAAGTTAAGCGGAGGCTAAGCCTCCGCTTTTTACTTTTCTAAGAATATAGTAACCGGTCCATCGTTTAACAGAGCGATTTTCATATCTCCGCCAAACACACCTAATTTAGGCTCAAAACCAAGTGTTTTTAGCTTACCGGCAAATTTCAAATACATCTCTTCGGCAAAATCCGGTTTCGCTGATTGGATAAAATCCGGTCTTCTGCCTCTTTCACAATTAGCATACAAAGTGAACTGGGAAACCAGTAATATCTCTCCCTCAATATCTTTAAGAGACAGATTCATTTTGCCCTGTTCATCTTCAAATATCCTCAAATCCACTATCTTTCCTGCAAGCCAGTCAATTTGCTTATCCTGATCATCATGATGAATCCCCAGAAAAACCAGCAGACCATTTCCGATTGAACTGATCAGCTCACCGTCAACTGTAACTGAGGCATTTTTAACGCGTTGTAATAGTGCTCTCATTATTCCTTCCATAATCACATAAATCTTTTACCGGACATTCAAGGCAATCAGGCTTTACTTTACAGGCAACTTTCGCATTCCTGACTATCAGCGCATGATACTCATTAAATAAACCGACATCATGAGTCAAATTATCCATAAATAATGAGTAAAAATAGCCATAGCTTTCCTTATTGACTCCTATTCCAATCCTATTCAAAATCCTTTTGGTATATGTATCAATTACAAAGCTTACTCGCTGGTAGGCATACAACATGATTGAATCTGCTGTTTCACAACCAATTCCATGTACTGATAAGAGATATTTTCTTAGTTCATGATCATTAAATCTATCAATATCTATCGATATTAACGCAGTTGCTACTGCTTTAAGTCTTTTCGCTTTTACTCTGAAATAGCCGGAAGGAACAATACAACTTGCTAAATAGTCTTCATCTGCATCAATAATACCCTGAAGTGTACAGAGCCTGTTTTCTTTTAACTGAGCTATAGCTTTTTCCACATTTTGCCAGTTAGTATTCTGTGTTAAAATTGTACCGATAATCACTTCATCCTGAGTATCGGCAGGCCACCAGTGCTGATGACCATAAGCTTTCAAAAGCCGTTCATAGATAAGCATCAGATCAAATGGATTCAAATCAGCCTATTCCCCACACTTTGCCTTTAATTGAATCTATTGTTTGATTGTTTTCCTCAAAATGAGCATTTAAATCATTGATTATCTGAAGGGGTAAATCAGCCTGAGAAAACTGAGCGGTACCGACTGCCAGCATGGATGCACCAGCGTACAAAAATTCCAGACAGTCTCTATAATCCTGAATTCCGCCCATTGCTAAAATGGGTATTTTTATTGCTTTTGCCACACGGTAAACCATCTGTAATGCAACCGGTTTAATCGCAGGTCCGCTGTATCCGGCAATTCCCCGTTTAATCATAGACTGACCACTTTTCCAATCAATTGCCATTCCAAGCAATGTATTAATCAAAGCTACAGAACTGGCACCTCCCTCTTCAGCAGCCTTGGCAATTGAAACAATGTCTGTTACGTTTGGAGAGAGCTTTATAATTAGTTCTTTTTGCGTTAATTTAGATAGCCTGGAGGTCAAATTATTCACTATTTTTGCATCTACTCCAAAAGCCAGACCTTCATTTTCTACATTTGGGCATGAAACATTCACTTCATAGCCACTTATACGATCAACTGTTTCCAGTTTAACCAGCATTTCACAAAACTCATCAATCGTTCCGGCTGAAAATGATACAATCAATGGCGTATCAACTGCATCATACTCTTTTACATTTGATCTGATAAAAGTATCTACACCCGGATTTTGCAAGCCGATAGAGTTTAGTAAACCACATTCCGTTTCGTAAAGACGAGGTACCGGATTCCCCTGTTTTGGTTCTGGTGTTATGGTTTTTGTAACGATAGCACCCAATTGACTGATATCATAGAGTTGACTGTATTCATAACCAAAAGTGCCGGATGCAACTGTTATCGGGTTTTTAAAGGTCAATTTGCCTAATCTGCTTTCTAATCTATTCATCCCAGATCACCTCACTTCCCTGAAAAATAGGACCATCTTTACATACGGTTTTATAAACAAAATCGTTTCCATTTTTAATCTTTGTAACACATCCATAACAAACACCCATCCCGCAAGCCATATATTCTTCAAGCGAGGTCTCTATGTCTTTCACATGATCTTGAGCAATATCTACAATATGTTTCATCATGATACGTGGACCGCAAGTAAGTATTCTGTCCACTTTGTTTTCATTGAAGTAAACTTTAAGATCGGCTGTCACGAAGCCTTTAATGCCTGTTGATCCATCATTGGTATAAATCCGGTCAGCAGGAAACACCTCCTGACTGTCTCTACCGCCATGAAACCACACTATATTTGCCTGTTGATTCATTTTCTTGAAGAAAAACAAAGGTGCATAACCAACTCCTCCGGTAATAAGCAAACAATTTTCATTATCTGTTGCCTGTCTGAATGTATTGCCCAACGGTCCCATTAACTGAATACTTTCATTTTCATTATAAAGACCCAGCTCATGGGTGCCAGCGCCTATATCTTTTATCATAAAATCAACCACGTTATCACGAACATCATAAATACTGATGGGTATTCGTAATCGTTGGGTATTATTTACTTTTAATTCATAAAACTGTCCTGGTTTCCCATAAGAATCTAACTTATCATCTATCTTAACAGAAAGTATAAAATAGGATTTGTTTATAATCTGCTTAGTTAAAACGATACCTGTCATATCTTTGATCATTTCATTCTCCTGTGTAAAGCATTGTAATCGTCATAAAAGTTGAGTGATTACCTTTATCTGCAAGCTGTTTGCTTGCAGTTCAAAAACAAACCCCTCCAAAAAAATTGAAGGGGCGTCTATATGTTTAAACTAATCTTCAAATGGTCTTCTGCTATCCCAGGTAATCTTACCTTCGCAGAATGTCATATCAACTCTGCCCTGAAGTTTACATCCAAGGAAAGGTGAATTTTTTGATTTTGACAGGATCGTATCGATATTAATTTCAATACTTTCATTTAAATTAACCAGCACGAGATCTGCCAGTTTTCCGGCTTCAATAAGGCCTGAATTCAGTTTTAACCATTGAGCAGGTTTTACCGCTAACTTCTCGATCAGAAGTTCAAGACTGATGATGTTGTTTTTTACCAGATGAGTATATAAGCCGGCAAAAGAAGTTTCAAATCCGATCACACCGAAAGGTGCAAAATCAAATTCTTTTTCTTTTTCAAAGTCGGCATGAGGGGCATGATCTGTTGCGATGACATCAATCGTACCATCAATCAGTCCTTCAATCAAAGCCAGTCTGTCTTTTTCTGAACGAATAGGAGGTTTGCATTTAAAATTTGTATCAAAAGTTTCTAATCTGTCTTCATTAAAGATTAAATGATGAGGCGTTACTTCACTTGTAACCAGAATGCCGTCTTTTTTTGCTTTTCTAATCATTTCAACAGATTTGGCAGTTGAAAGATGAGCAACATGAAGCTGACATTTTGTTGATTCAGCAAGCATCAGGTCTCTTGAAATAATCACTTCTTCTGCCAAAGCAGGAATACCACTCAAACCGAGTTTTGTGGCAATTTTACCGCCACTGATTTGACCCTTACCAGCAAGGTTATAATCTTCAGCATGTATAATCACAGGCACATCAAAATTTTGGGCATAACGCATGATATTTGATTGTAATTTTGCATTTTGTACACATGCGCCATCATC
>JAKQQL010000452.1:0-4449 GCA_029564175.1 Candidatus Cloacimonadota bacterium | reverse complement strand
GGAAATAATAAAGGTGTTAACATTGGAGGCTTGGGGGCTACACTAAACAACTGTATCTTTTACAATCCGGAATTAACTTATGAAATGGAGATTGGCTGTGAAAACATTCCCCATATTCCGGTGTACCTGAATCATTCCCTGCTTTACGGGGGATTGGACAGAGTTAAGTTTTACAGTGATCAGCATACTTTGTATCTAAACAATGTACTGACCGGGGAGCCTCTCTTTTTAGGGCAGGTGACTGACAGCTTGACAGTGGATATGCCGGATTATTATCGTCTGTCTGCCAATTCTCCATGTATTGATAGCGGGACACCGGATATCAACGGACTAAATCTGCCGGAAGGCGATATATCAGGGCATCAGAGAGTTTGGAATAACCGGATTGATATGGGCTGTTTTGAATATGATGCGCCACTGCCTGTTGGAGATCAAACAGTACCTGTGTTAAACGATTATAATCTGAAGAACTTCCCTAATCCCTTCAATTTAAATAAAAACATAGCAACCATTATCTGCTTTGATTATCCGGAAAAAGCCAAATCAGATCCAGAAATTGAAATATTTAATATCAAAGGACAGAAAGTCAGAACCCTCAAAACCGGTCCCAGTTTAAGAGATCTGGAAATTCAAGCCGGTATTTCCAATAGTATCAGCAATCATCGTAATTACTCTGTATCCTGGGATGCAAAAGATGAAAATCATCAGAAAGTTGCCAGCGGTGTCTATTTCTACCGTGCAAAAGTCGATGGGAAGATTATCCAGACCCGAAAGATGATGGTGATTAAATAGAATATCATAAAAAAATAATTTTTATCAGCTGCGCAATCTTTTTATTTGACAAATTACTAAAAATGGTGTAACTTCTAATTTAAGAGTGACAGTGGAGGTAGCTATGAAGCCCGAGATTTTATCACAGCTTAGAAAATATGTCGTTCCGGAAATGGTTTTTGGCACAGGTGCCCGTTTTCTAACAGGCAGATATCTGGATAATTTCAATATACGAAATACCATGATTGTAACTGATCCTGGCGTCAGAGAAGCCGGTTGGCTTGATGATGTCATCAGAATATTAAATGAGCAAAAAACACGATACATCATCTTTGATCAGGTTACCCCTAACCCTAGAGATCATGAAGTCATGAAAGGCGCAGAAATATATCTTGAAAATAAATGCAATGGCATCATTGCTGTAGGTGGAGGCAGTCCCCTGGATGCTGCTAAAGGGATAGGAATTGTCGCCAACAATGGCGGGCATATTCTTGATTATGAAGGAGTTGACGAGATTCCGTCTGTGATACCTCCCCTGATCTGTATTCCCACCACTTCAGGTTCCAGTGCTGATGTATCTCAGTTTGCCATCATAAACAACACAAACAAGAAAAAAAAGATTGCCATTATCAGTAAAGCCCTGGTACCGGACATATCCTTAATTGACCCAGAGACAACTACTACAATGGATGCAGAACTGACTGCCGCCACAGGGTTGGATGCTCTGACCCATGCGATAGAAGCACTGGTTTCAAATGCAAGATCTCCACTAACGGACCTGAATGCCCTTGAAGCCATCAGGCTGGTTTTTGTTCACTTAATAAATGCCATTCATAATCCAAAAGACCTGGAAGCCCGTAAAGGAATGTCATTAGCCAGTTTGCTGGCAGGTATGGCTTTTTCTAATGCCAGTCTGGGGGCAGTTCATGCCATGGCACATGCGTTAGGAGGTTTATTGGATTTACCTCATGGCAAATGTAATGCCATTCTTCTCCCCCATGTCATTACAAGCAATTATGATTCTTGCCCTGATCAATATAACAAAATTGGAGAAATCACCGGAATTACACAGAAAGAGATGTCTGATTCAGAAAAAAAAGGCATTATCATACAACAGATAAAAAACCTGACCCATCAGGCTGGTATCACAGATACCTTATCAGACCTGCATGTCAGTCAGGAAGCAATGAATGCCTTAACAGATAACGCACTGAAAGATGCCTGTATCTATACCAATCCCAAAGATTTGAGCTTCGAAGAACTCAGGGGAATCTATGAATCAGCAAAATAATCATACAGGCAGAGATCTTATCCGTAACAAACTATTGGGGCTTGGTGAAAAATCCCTCAAAAAGAATTATTTTACCCAGCTTCAAGACAGTTCACACGATCTTGAACGCTTTAGAAGTCTGCTAGATCAGGTGAACGTTAGTATTATTATTTGCAGAATGCCTGATGGAAATATTGTTGATGCCAACAATTCTGCAGAAAAATATTTTCTGGAATTCCGTCTAAAAGATGAATCTCATCATATATCCCATTTTTTGGGAGATTCTTTTTTTCAAAATCTGATTACATATTATAAACAAAGCAATCATTTTCAATCACATAATGAGCAACCCTTTTATTATATGGAAATTAGTCATAAAAAGCGTGATTTTGAAGTCTCTGTCAGTTTTAAAAAATTAGGTAATGATTGGTTTGTAACTCTCTTTTTTCATGATATCAGCATCCAGAAAGCTATTGAGCATTCGCTTCAGGAAAACAGAGCTTATTTGCGTGCTATTATAGATTTGATCAGTGATGCTATCTTTATTCAAAATGCAGATACGCTAAAGATTGTAGATTATAACCGCTCAGTATATGAAATTTTTGGATATCATGATAATGACCTTAAGAATATGAATCTTTGCGATTTGTGTGTTAACCATGATGATTTTCAACATGGCAAAGTTTATGAATATTTTGACAAAGCCAGAACTCAGGGTAGCCAGTCTTTTGAATGGAAAGCAAAAAGAAAGAATCATAAGATTATCTGGATTGAATTTAATATTCGTTTTGCTGAAATTGGAGACAGAAAAACCTTTATCACCGTTATCAGAGATATTAGTGAACGAAAAGATGAAGAAGAAAAAAGACTTAGAATGGAACAACAGCTTCTGCATACCCAAAAACTGGAAAGTCTGGGCATTTTAGCCGGAGGTATTGCCCATGATTTCAACAATATTCTGACCGCTATTCTGGGTCATTCTGAACTAGCTATATTAAAACTGGATAAAAAAGAAAATGCCCTGATTCATCTCAATGAAATTAAAAATGCTTCGCAAAGAGCCTCTGAACTGAGTCAACAAATGCTGGCTTATTCAGGTAAAGGGCGTTTTATAGTTGAACCAGTGAATATCAATAAAGTCATCAATGAAATGCTCGGACTTTTAAAAGTATCCATTTCCAAAAAGGTTCATCTGGAGCTTCGTCTTGAAGAAGACATTCCCCTTTTTGAAGGAGGCGTCTCTCAAATACGACAGGTGATTATGAACCTGATCACTAATGCTTCTGAGGCTATCGGAGATAAAGATGGCACCATTTCGATTCATACAGGCATAGAAGAAATTAAAGAAAATCACAACAACATGTTATTCTTAGATCAGGAAGTACCAAAAGGAAACTGTGTTTTTTTTGAAATCAGAGATACCGGTTGTGGAATGTCAAAAGAAGTATTGGCAAAGATCTTTGATCCTTTCTTCACAACAAAATTTACCGGTCGAGGACTGGGAATGTCTGCCATTCTCGGTATCATTAAGGGACACAAAGGACTGATCCATGTGTACAGTGAAGTCAATATTGGCACACGCTTCAGAATATTTTTCCCCGCCCTGGAACAACATACTGAAACGGTGCTTATTACACCTGACTTTGACATCAATTCATTACACTTGCAAGGAAAAGCATTAATAGTCGATGATGAGCCTGCTATATTGTTTATTGCCAAAGAATATATGACTTTTACAGGACTTGACATTCTTACTGCCCCTGACGGTGTGGAAGCAGTTGAAGTCTTTAAACATAATCAAAAAGACATTAAACTGGTCATTCTGGATTTAACTATGCCTAATATGAGCGGTGAAGAAAGTTTCAATATAATCAGAAGTCTGAATTCACAGGTTCCTATTCTTTTAATGAGTGGATTTTCTGAATATGAACTATCCCATAGATATTCTGATAAAGGATTTGCAGGCTTTATTCAAAAACCTTTTTCTTTTACAGATTTCAGAGAAAAAGTAATGTCAATTCTATTGAATAAGAACCACTAGTGATCTGGTTTAATTTAATAATCACTTTGTTTCTGATTTATGATACATGGAACACTCAACATGACAGTTTTGAATTAAAAGTATCCATTACTGGTCTTTTAATGCTTCATTATGCAGGCTATCTTTTCAGCACATTGTTATCAATTATATCCATGATTTGTGCAATAATCATTTACATCATATTTAAATACTACAGATACTGATAAAACCTGTTTTATCTATCCTCGAGACTGTCCAAACAAAACTGTTCTATTAGTAGGCTTTCCTGGAAAAAGGCAAAAAAAAGTGGTTCAGCACTTCAAAAACAGCAATTTTTCAGAAATTGACATCGTAAAATAACAACCATTTCTTTTCTTTTTGAAGTTTA
>JAKQQL010000449.1:0-1354 GCA_029564175.1 Candidatus Cloacimonadota bacterium | reverse complement strand
ATGCCCTAATTCATGTACTTACTGTTCTTCGCCGGCATATTGGACACGCAAAGTTACTTATTCGTCTGTCGATGACATTATTTCAGAAATTAAATATCTTCAGAACCGTTACGGAATTATTTATTTCGGAATCAGAGATGACAATTTCACATTAAAGAAAAACCGCGTAATGGAGTTTTGCGACAAACTTATTAAAAACAAAATATATATTATGTGGAATTGCCAGAGCAGGGTTGATACAATCGATTTTGAAATGCTCACTGCAATGAAACTCTCCGGATTGGAGCATATTCAGTTTGGAGTTGAATCCGGTTCAGAGAAGATACTTTCACTGTATGATAAAAAAATAACACCGGATAAAATTATTTCTGCAGCAGAAATGGTACGCCGTGCCGGAGTTTATCTTTCTATTTATCTGATGTGCGGAGTATTTGAAGAAACCAAAGCGGATGTCAGAAAAACAAAAGAGCTCATTGGTAAAATTCTTCCAGGAGATGTTCTTGTTTCTCCTGTCGCGTATTATCCCGGAACAGCTTTATATAATCAGGCGGTAAAAAAAGGACTAATTTCAGACTTGGACTGGTTCAAAAAAACAAGGGGAATATATCTCCGTAATGATGATGAATCAAATAATATGATTGATGATATACTGAATTGTGCATCCATCACCAGAGAAAAGGCTTGGTACCGGGATAAAGATTTTGATTATCACAGAAAAAATATCGGAGCAGATTCTTGGGTAACGGAAATTTTGCATGGCGACTATAAGCTTGATTGCGATAAAATATCTCAGGCGAGATCATTTTATGCAAAAGCTGCAAAGATTACCCCGTTAAATCCATGGCCTTATCTTAGAAATGGGAAGGCTTTTTTCTTTGAAGGTGATTTTGAATCCTCATTGAAAAGTTATATCCAGGTTACTGATCTTGTTCCTAATTATTACGGCGGATGGCTTAAATCGGCTGAAAGTGCGCTTGCTTCAGGACGGCTTGAGCTAGCGGATGAGTTTATAAAAAGAGCAAAAGAGCTTAACCCTTATGAACAGAGAATAGACGGTGTAATACGCACTTTGAACAAAAATATTAAAAATCGATACTCATGTAGAAGTTGAAAGTATTAAATGCTTTTTTTTCATCTTTACCGAAACGGTTAATCTGTTGTTCCTTATATTCTGTGTAAAGTGGATCTGTGTCAATACCGGTCAAGAAGTCGGTTTTCTGTTTAAAATACATTACATAACGAGGATCTCCATACCAGAAAATAAGTGTAACATTTGTCTGGTAGTCTGTCTTATATGGATTAGGAGTATGAAAATACATAGGTGCTGCACATGATGATATCGCACATGCGGCAG
>JAKQQL010000289.1:0-2389 GCA_029564175.1 Candidatus Cloacimonadota bacterium | reverse complement strand
GAGCATTGATTCAATTGCCTTTTTGTCTGTGCATTCGTTGGTTGAAGCGGTTAAAATGCCGTTATCAATTTCGAGATAGAGAAACCCTGCATAATCGGTTGTTTCGGGAACAGTTCCTTCTCCGTCAACATGTTTAGGAGTGAAAATTTTCTGAATAAGATAATAACCTTTTGATACGGCTGTTTTTTCATAAGGATTTCTGACTGTGATGCCGTCTTTTTCGACTGGATGGCTTTCTGTCCAGTTTTTCAGCATTTCTTTTCTCATAGCTCCGAGAGAAGAATCAGCAGTTGATTTTCCGAGTGCATTTTTGACATTAAAAACATTGATGATAATTTCGTATTCAAGCTGAACTTTTGATCCGCTTTCCCAGTTGTTGGCTCTGATTGATGAAGTGAGCAGCATGTTGGTTGTAGCTTCGACTGCAAAATTCTGGTCTGTTATTTTCACAGAAGCAGGGATTAGAGCCTTAACTTCCGCCGGCATATTTTCGCTCTGGTTCTGATAATTCTTTAAAATTTCAGCTGTTTCGGGGTCAATCTCCGGCATATCCTGAGAAAAAATTGAACCGGAGAAAACAGCAAGAATTGCCAGCATGACAAATGATTTAAAATGGCTCATATATACCTCTATTGAAAAATGATTAACATAAAATAGAATATATAAAAGAAAATTTCAATCATTTTATAGATCATAAATCCCGGATATTCGGAAAATCTTACGATTAAATACTGATAATTGATTGCGTTAAAATGCCGCATCGTTTTTCCAGTTGACGCTCGAAGTTCTGCGGAGTATCTAATGCTGTATAGTAATTGTTTTTAAATGTTGATTGTTTCTGGTCTTATGGATATTTTATAAAGGATCATTGTGATGAAAAAAATTCTTAAAAGTCTTTTTATTTTTTCTCTAGTTATTTTATGCGATTTAGTATTCTCAAACGTAAATAATAATTTCATTAATGATTTTAAATCTGCTTTAAGTAAAGATTTTGATGAAGATCAGTTTGATCAAATGTTTAGAAATTATTCTTCAATACTTGTTCCGCATGATGATGCTAATACTTTGATGAATAATCTTAAAGGCGAAGAAGTTCCGGTTCATCCATTGTCGGAATTCGCTAAAACCGATCTATATAAACAAAACATGGATAAGCTGATTAAGTCAGAAAACCCTTATCAAAGACTGCTTTCTTACCTGATTGTTGCTTCTGCAAATGATCTTTCATATAATAAAATTCTTCTGGAACGTATCAAAACTGAAAATCTGCCAGGATGTAAGTTGTGGGCAGGGATGGCTTTGTTATATTTAAAAGATAAGCATACCGATGAATTGTTTGATTTTGTGATTGAAAATGATAATTTCGGTGATGCACATTTGATCCCGATGTATTTGCGCCTGGATTATTCATTAATAAAAGCTACGGCTTTAAAAAAAATATCATCAGATAATAGTATGGCAAGAGTGCTTGCTGCAACTGTTTTGGGATTTTCTGAAGCTGATGAATTAACTGTCAATGTGTTGAAAGATGCAGTCCGCAAGTGGCCTATGGAGATAAAAGGTTATGCAATTAATGCATTAAAAACAATGAGAGCCGGAAACTTGCTTTCTGTGTTGAAACCGTTTCTAAAAAATAGTCAAACTCATGATATATGCCTCGAAGCTCTGGCAGACAGCCCGACAGAAGAAGATCAGAAGTATGTTTTGCAAATCATTCCAAAAGAAGGGATTGTTCCTGATAATATGCTTAATATTCTGGTTCAATCTAAGAATATAAAATTTGCAAGGCAATGGCTGCAGTTAATAGCAAAAAACAGAGTTCCAGAAAATCACTATTCACGCATGGATTATGATGATGTATTGTTTTCAAAAGAAATGAGACCGGAATTGCTTAAAACAATTCCGGATATTAAAAATGTTGAAGTTTTATCAAGTATCGCGAGACTTCTTTACGGTGAAAAATACTATAATACTGAAGCTGTTTTAGTTCAATTGTTAAGGCATTCAAATGATTCTGTCAGATATTGGGCTGCTTCGTCGTTAAAAGACTGCAGTTCGGAAGAGCTCATTAAAGAACTTCCGGTTTTGTTGAAAAACCCGGAGTATAGAACTGTAGCTTTGACAAAATTGATAATTCAAAACAATATTTCAAATCTTCAGAATGAATACGAAAAGATTTTAGCGGGCGATGATTTAAGTTCTGATTGGGAAAGAAGCTGTGTTGAATATTTGGCTTTTTTTCCGCAGACAAAACATAAGACGATATTCAGAAAATATTTGATTGAGACATCAGAAGATAACTGGTCAATCAAGCATGACGCGGCTATGGGTCTGGGGAGACTTAAAGACAAGGAATCAGTTCCTTTAATAATAAATGAACTGGAAAGGC
>JAKQQL010000440.1:0-73154 GCA_029564175.1 Candidatus Cloacimonadota bacterium | reverse complement strand
CTTGCGAATGAATGTGTTTTGTTGGCAAGCAGGTTGCTTGCCCTACAACAGCTTGCGAATGAATGTGTTTTGTTGGCAAGCAGGTTGCTTGCCCTACAACAGCTTGCGAAAATTTCATTGTTGTTTATCCCCCGCTAATCATGTGAATCACCTGAACTTTGTCATCAGGCTGAATCATTGTATCAGAATATTGATTTTTTTGAATAAAAACATCATTTATGCGCACTATGATATTTGGGAATGTATATTTTTTTATAGCGAGTAATTCATTGACTGTCAATGCATTTTCAATTTCAAACGGATTACCGTTTAGCATAATATTCATCATCATCTACCTCAAGACAAAAATTATTTTAAAGGCATTTTTTTGTAAAGCTTTTTTTTAAATTAGTTTTTGGGTATGTTTTTTTGATTATTCTCGTACTGCAAACAACCTTGTTTGCAATTTTACCCGTACTGCAAACATCACTGTTTGCAATCTAAACAATCAGGGATGATTGTTGTACTGTATTCTGAACACCTTCGACTCTTCAAATAATAACCAGTTTTAGAAACGCCAGATGTCGATTGATAAAATAATCCATAAAATCAGCGTTATCCGCTTCTAAAATCTTTTCCTTTTCTAATTCAAAGCTCTCTTATTTTGTAAACAAGTACCTGAGTCGATACTTTATTTTAAGCCCTCTTTTTCGTGTTTTTTGTGTTTTTCGTGGTTCACCAGCTATTTAGTACACTCTTATATAAATCCAGATAGTTGAGTCTCTTTTGCAGACACTGAGGATTCAAAGAATTCTGCTTGAATAATATCGCATTTTTGTAGTCTGTTACCAAACTGTTTATCAGATAAATCAAAACCCCAGTTCTCATGATTTAAACGATAACTCATAGTAACAGGCTTGAGTATTTTTATCCGTATCAGTTTGAAAACGCTTATATTCTGCAAAAGCCGTTCAAATATAGAAATACACTTATCTGACTCTTCAATCCGAATAGAAAATCTTCTGAGCAAGCCATGTATCACAATCAGAAAGACACTGTATGCCGAAACCCCTCGTTTTCTCAGTGCAGGATACTCTTTTTTATACTGACTGGCATATTTTACCAGATCATTCTTAAAGTGCGTATCAAGTGAATCCCATAGCGTTTTACAAATCTGATTTATCTTTACAATATTGATATTCTGTAACTGAGTTTTATGTTCAATCTTCTTCCGGCTGATACAAACATTGCCATTTTGATACCATGCCAGATTCAAATCCCCCCATTTTTTCGGCAGGTCTTTTGGTTTTTCTGAAAAATAGATTCTCATTTCCTGATACCTCCCTGCTCATAATATAATCGTTTTTCATTTTTATGCAAATATTTTCTCTTTTTATTCTCATATCTATCCTGTAGAATAACACAACAATCATAATTGAAAGACAAAGCCATGATATTTGAGTAAGGAGCAGAGCCCTGATATGTTAATAACATGGGATTGAATAAGAAAGACAACTGTTCTTGGTTTAGACAACAGGGCTCTGCCCCTTTTTATTTATCTCATTTTTTTGTGACTATAATCGGATTTTTTAAAATTACCATATGTAACGCTACATTCCTAACCCCGAAATGACAACATCACAGGGGCTTTAACCCTGACATCTTCGTAGCAATATAATCCAACACACCACCAAGGGGGTGCTAGCCCTGTCATCTTCGTAGGTTCAATAATCTACCTGTTTCTTACCTGTTCATCTAAAACAGCAGAGCAGTGACCAAATGGCAGCCAGATGTGGAAGAGACTGTGCAAAAAGACAGTTGTTATTCGGTCGCACCTACGGTGCTTGATTTGTAAAACACTATATACCAGATGCTTCCGCATCTGGCTAGCATTCGGTAATTCCTACGGAATTTAGGTTTTTGCACAGACTCGGAAGCGCAAGGAAAAGGTAAAAAGCTAAAAACGAATAATCACGGAATACGCCTGAGAATACGAATGCCATTGTAGTTATTATGTTCATAGGGGTTGTTGAAACCACGATCAGACACAGTACAACTACTCTCTGTGTCGTTCCAGCACCCACCCCGTACCACACGATAGGATCCATTGCCGACCCCCATCGGATCCGTAAAAGACCCTTGGGGATAATCATCATACCAGTCCCAGCACCATTCACTTACATTACCGCTCATATCATAAATACCCAGTTCGTTAGGAGCTTTGGTATGAACAGGGTGAGTCGTATTACCTGAATTTTGATAATACCAAGCCACATTGCCAACTGTATTAGATCCAGAGTAATAGTAAGCCTGTGACTGGTTGCCCCCTCTGGCTGCAAATTGCCACTCAGCCTCTGTAGGCAGTCTATATCCATCGACATTCATATTCATCGTTATCGCATTCCATTCAGCATCCAAACTGTTTGGTACTGATCCCCAGTTATCAGGATTTGTATCTCCGCCTTTTCCATAGCAAGGAGAAAGTCCTTCCTGAATACTTCTCCGGTTGCAATATACCATGATACCATACCAGGAAACCTTATCTATGGGATAAGTATCTGATATCCCATTGCTATTCCCTGTCATCACACTCGCCCACTCTGCCTTAGTCACTTCATATCTGCCAATATAGTATGATGAAAGTGTTACAGTATAATTACTCACTAGATTGAAGGTTCCTCCCTGAACAAATACTAATGGTGAGTAATAAATACTATTATTTGAATAATCTGATTGATAATTTTGATAATATGCCCTGACCTTATACTCATAATTTTGAATTGAGTTATATGTATTATCAGTCCATTCCATCACATTGGCATTCACTGTCGCAATATCTTCTTCCCAAGCGCCTGAGCCTATTTTACGGGAAATCTTAAAACCCTGTTCAAACTGATTACTGTACTGCCAGATCAGTTTGATAGAAGTGGCAGACTGAGGCACAAGGCTTAGATTAGTGGGAGCTGATAAAAGAAAATTCTGTGTATGCTCATTTGATTGAGAGGTAACTGTCCCTGCATAAGCTTTCACTCTGTAACTATATGATACCCCATAAGGTGAATTTAAATCTATCCATTCAAATACATTGGCATTCACTATCGCAAAATCTTCCTGCCATAAGCCATTGCCAATCTTACGGGAGATTTTAAAACCCTGCTCAAACTGATTACTGTCTTCCCAAGTCAGTTTAATTGAAGTGACTGACTGAGGGGTAAGAGTCAAATTGGTGGGAGCTGATAATATAAAATTATGGTTTTGTTCTGCTACAGATGAGGCATTACTGCCTGCATAAGCCTTGATCTGATAATAGTAGTGATTTCCAATTGGTGCATTTGAATCTGTCCATTCCAGCACATTGGCATTCACAGACGCAATATCCTCTACCCAAGCCCCATTACCAACTTTTCTTGAAATTTTAAAGCCCTGTTCAAACTGATTGGTATCCTGCCAGATTAGCTTGATTGAAGTAGCAGTCTGTGGTGTAAGGGTCAAATTGCTTGGGGTTGATAAAAGAAATGAATAGTTTTTTTCCACTGAGGCAGAATAATTTAAATCAGCATAACAAACGATCTTATAATAGTATTCAGCGCCACATGGTGCATCAATGTCTGTCCACTCATTAACATTTTCTACTAAGATTGCTTTTTGTTGCCAGGCACCTGAGCCCACTTTACGGGATATCTTATAGCCCTGCTCTCCATTGCAATTATCCTGCCAGGTTAATTTGATCTGATTGTAAGCGATTGGAGTTACTGTCAGATTAGTCGGGGCAGGGATAATCACATTGGTATCATAAGGATTTGTCCTGGTCATATCGCAGGATAAAAGCAGAAGCCCTGTAAGCAGGATTAGCAGATATTGTAAAGTTTTTCTCATTTTATCTCCTATGTGTTTTTACTTTCTCGTTGTGCAAACATCCTTGTTTGCAGCTTTTCTCGTAGTGCAAACATCCCTGTTTGCAAATAACAATCAGGGATGATTGTTGTACGGGTGAATCCTTTTAACAATCAGGGATGATTGTTGTACGGGGCAGGTATAATTCCCCTCCTCCGGAGGCAATGTCATTAAGGTAAGCTTTCCCATCACCAATCAGAATAAAAGCGGTCTGTAAGGATGAACGAAGCGAAGCGCTGTTCGTCCGAATGATTTACACAACAATTAGCGGATTTACGGTTAATACCACCCCGCCCCAAAGGGGCACCCCTCCACGGGAGGGGAATGCTTCGCTCCATTTCGTAAATCCCTACAAACCATTAACAAATTCGTCGGAACTTAATCATTTTTCACACTATGATTTTTTAAACAAGCTGGTAGCTTGCCCTACGATGATCAACTCCGTGAAGAAACAAGCTGGCAGCTTGTCTTACGGACGAACACACACTGAAATAACAATCAAGGATGATTGTTGTACGGGAACAATTCTTTACTTCTCATGATAATACTTCATATTGGCATTTTCTCTGTATCTGGCAAAGCCATAATACATCAAAGAGACAGCAGACATACTCAGGCAGAGATTACGCTTTTGATAATTCTTTTCGGCATTATTATAAAAAGACAGGGCAGAATTCGATGAGGATGCTGATTTGTAATCATCATAGTCTGAACTGCCGGCATAAGCAAAATAACCGGAGGCAAGCACACAAGCCAGAGAAGTAATCAGACTTGGTTTCTGTTGGGTTTTCCAGGCACTGGCACGATTCAGATACTTTACATTTTTAATTTGCAGGGAGAAATTGACTGGTTTGCTTTCTGCTTCACGAACCAGGACTCTTTCATTTTTATCCACATAACCGGGGGATGAGACTCTGACATCATATTCCCCTATTTGTAAAGGAATCACTGCCGGACTGGTTTTATCCTGTTTGATATTATTGATAAAGACTGAAGCTCCCTGAGTTTCTTTGGGTTCAGTCATGACAGAAACAGATCCCATAATCGGCTGGGGTTGAAGCTCAATCTGTTCATCTTTTCCGATAAAGGCTTTATATTCACGAGTATCATCATAACAGCGATCTTTTTTGGCTGTAATCATATAAGTACCAGGTACCAATTGAGCCTGTGCCCGGTTTTTACCTTTCAGCTCATTGTTGATATAGATATCTGAATTTTCAGCCAATATTTCCAGAACCGAGTAATTTTTATTTAGAACAATTGTTTTTTCAATATGTTTTTGATTTTCAATCTGAGCCATAAATTCATCATCCATCCACATATTTTTCTGAATCCGGAAAGAGTAGATGCCGGGGATGAGTTTATGTTTACTGATAGGAGTTTCCCCAATCTTTTCATTATTCAGATACACAGCAGCCCCTTCCTCTGGTTTACTGCTGATGCTAATTTCACCGTAATTCTGCTCCATAATAGCATTGATGTTTTTTCGTTCCTGATCTTTCAAGGCAAGAGTTTCAATATAATCCTTGTATAAAGGATAAACCAGCTTAAGCTGTTTGGAATCTGAAGGGATTTCTTTATCGGTAAGCGGTGTCTTACCCAAAAGTTTATCATCTACAAAAACCTCTGACTGAGAAGGATTTGAAGTCAGACTCAGAATTGCAAACTTCGTATTAAGTTTGATTGAGGGTAGCGTCAGGGACTGACCTTCTTCCACCTTAAAGTTAGCCACATAGGTTTCATATAGCGGGTGTTGAACAATTAACTGATGGTCACCTGCCAGAATTTCACCCTGAAATGGTGAAAGCCCAATTCTTTGGTTGTCTATAAAAATTTCTGCATTAGCCGGCTGAGTAATAATCACCACCAGGGCAGGCAATTTAAAGCGAGTATTGGAATTACCGGCTTCCATACTAATATATTCATAATGGTCTTTCGTCAGATTAATTTCTTTGGTAATATCTTTAAAACCCTTTTTTGCGAATTTAAACGAATATTTTCCTTTTGCCAGTTTAAAACGGGCACTGCTACCTAATGTTTTAATCTGCGTGCCATTTTCCTGGATAATAATCACATCGCTTTCATTAAATGATAAACTCAGATTGTAAGTATCTTTCAGAAGATTGTCAAAACCTTTTATCTTCTGTTCCAGTTTTATCTTATACACTCTTCCGCTTTCCATGCGAATCGGAATGGAATACTCAAATCGGGCAAAGCCTGACTTGGTAATACTCAGATATTTCTTTCCAGCAGAAACATAAAGCCAAACTTCCCCTTCTTTCTGAACAACATCTGTAATATCTCTATCAGGAAAGTTCAGATTTGTCAAAGCAGTCGATATCTTTATTAAAGCGCAAAGCTCATCATTTATATTTCTGCGGGGTTCTTTCTGGATAGATAAATCCATCAAGTCTTCTGTAAAGTCCGTAGTGATGATCATATCATTGGCAAACAGACTATAAAAACAAAAGGCTGTTAATATAATCAGAATCATTCTCTTCATAAATCCTCCTTATTCTTTGATACACTCAATTATTTAGTTTGTCAAGAAAAAAGTAAGACAAACAACCTGCTTTGTCCTCTTCTTAGTACAACAATCATCCCTGATTGTTTTTCTTCTTTGCGTTCTTTGCGCTCTTTGCGAGAAATACAAGTTGCAAACATGGATGTTTGCATTACGCCTTTAAAACTTAAAATCATCCAGCCCCAGAATTGATCCATCAGAATTCTTTTCCGGTTGCCAGGAGCGAACATATATTTTAGGTTCTTTTTCATTTTTCAGGTCTATCATCAAAAAGAGATAGCCTTTATCATGGTAAGAGCTTGATGTATAATGCTGTTTTAACTGAATACCATAAACAGGGTCATTTTCTGTCCGTTTGACATTAGTTTCTTCAAACTGAATATTTATAAATTCATTAGAGTTAAAAGCCCTTTTCAGATTACTAACAAATTCCTGTTTGGAATAGCGATTATACTGGATTCTTTGACCAAAATCAAATCGTTTTTCTGGATCAGTATTTTCTTTGAGAACGCGTCCAATAATAATCAAGGCATTATCACTGAAAACATTATTGATAAAGTCAATATCTTTCAGACAATAAGCCGTCTTGTATCGTTCCATAAACTCAAGTAATGCCGTCTTCGCCTCATAAGTACCCCAACTATCAGATTTTGACATAATATCTTCAGTGGCACGATTTGAAAGCGTAAAACCGACTTCATCAATCAGTTGATCAGAATTAAAGGTAAAACAGACTTTTTCAATGATTTGGGCAGAGGCATTTTTAAATTTAAAACTCATTGGTACAGAACGGGCGACTATCCTTGTATCAGACTGATTAAAAGTTACATTGGATAAAGGATTTTTAAACAAACGGGCATTACCATATTCTATTGTCTTTTTAAATTGCAGATACCCATTTTCAGTAAACAACCCTTTCACTGACTCATATTGTTTTTGATTGATTGCCTGACAGACTCTTTCCAAAACAGTCATATATTGCCCTGCTTTTGTCTCATCAAGCTGATGCTTATTTGTCTGTTTTTCAGGGGCTTCTGCTGATACTGGTGCCGGTGATTTTGTCTGTATCAGAGTGTTATCCCGCTGAGGAGCTGTTTGTTTATCTTCTTTTAGACTGAGAATTTTCTGGGTATTGAAATGAATCGGCTCCAGATTACTTAAAACCTGATAGACAGCATCGATACATTTACTTTGTTCAATATATTTATATTCAAACACCAAAGGGATTTGAGAAAGCTCATTTATCGCATCATTATCGGCTTCAATGTAAGCAAATCCATCATTTAATCTGATATTCTGAGACCAGTATGAGCCTGATCGATATTTATAGTCCAGATTTTCTATCTCAGAATTATCATAGTTTGCAATAAATTCAATAGTCGCTATCTTAGAATCAGCTTTTGTATCTATCTGTTTCAAATCAAGTCTGATTTTTGAAATCATCCGATTCATCCTGTCTGGTAGCCAGGTTAACAGAATTTTATTGCCTTCGCCGGAAATTTCCTTCTGAATCTTATTGGCATCCGGAACTGTCTTTAACAACATCAATGACCAGTAGTAATACTTCAGGGCATCCCCAATCCGCATATCATTTTCAGATTTTAAAGCATCCTCCACTAAACTCATCAGTAAAACCTTTCGGTTTTCAAATATTTCTTTTAAATCCTCTTTTTTAATATATCTCATGACCTGAAACTGACCATCATTCATTTCCAGCTCTATCTTCTCCACATTGGTCAACGCTGAAGATGAATAGGTCTTGACCATCAGTTCAGAAACCTCACGAACTGATTTTCCATCTTCACTCATAGTGCTGGAATAAGAAGATTGTACTGTCATCGAAATCTTACTGATTAAATCATTTAAAGCCATATTATTGGCTTTTTCTGCCGTTGATGCCGTTCCTGTCCCATACAAATAATCATTATTCTGTATAATCCCCTGAAATGCATCTGCACTCAAATGACAATAAATTACCATAATTAAGATAAATAGATTTTTTTTCATAATATCCTCCTGAAATCAGGAAAGTTAAAAACATATATTTTGTCAATTCCATATCAGATTTCATTTGCTTTTTTAGATAATAAGTCTATCTTATCATTAAAATATTAGTTTAAGGAGTTCATCATGGCAGAAATCACTTTACAAGGCATGCCTATCCACACAATAGATAATTTACCCGCAGTAGGATTAAAAGCACCAGATTTTTCATTAACAGCAAAGGACTTATCCAACAAAAGTCTTTCTGATTATCAGGGTAAAAGAATCATACTGAATATTTTCCCAAGTATAGACACAGGCGTTTGCGCAGCATCAGTCAGAAGATTCAACGCTGAAGCTTCAAAATTAGAAAACACAATCGTACTATGCGTATCTGCGGATTTACCATTTGCACAAAATAGATTTTGCGGTGCTGAAGGAATAGAGAATGTAGAAACATTGTCTTGTTTCCGTTCTAATTTTTCTGATGCTTACGGTGTCAAGATTGTTGATGGGCCGATGCAGGGGCTGACTGCCAGAGCAGTTGTAATGATCAATGAGAATGGGCATGTTATTTATCAGGAACTGGTCCCTGAAATTGCCCAGGAACCAGATTATGAAAAAGCACTCAACATTCTAAAATAAAGATATTCATGTTAAACAGGGAGCATAATAAGCAAAATATTCTGCTCTCTGTTTTTTATTTTTAAAATCCATTCATTTCAAAAGTTTTTCTGGTCAATTCTGACATGCTTAAACTATAGAATTCAAAGCCTCAGAGAAAAAAAAGAAATAAATAATTGACTGATTTATCAAAAAAAATATTATTTGCTCAAAATAATAAAAACACAATAGGAGTTAGAATGGATTTGAAAACAATGTATTCCAAATCAACCGCCAGTATGAAATCTTCCATGATTCGTGAACTGGTCAGTTCTACTAAAGGAATTCCGGGTTTGATATCCTTTGCAGGCGGATTTCCATCCCCGCAAACATTTCCAGTTGAAGAATTAGCAGAAATCTTCAAAAACGTCATTAGTGAACATGGCACTGACATATTACAATATGGTGCCAGTGAAGGGGATATTCATTTAAAACATGAATTAAAAAAATGGGAAAACAAAGAATATCTGACAGATGATGAATTATTAATTGTCGATGGCTCCACCAACGGTATCTTCTATTTTGCTCAGGCTTTGATTAATCCAGGTGATGTTGTGCTCTGTGAAGGACCCAGTTTCTTAGGCACTCTGGTTGCTTTTGAAGCAGTAGGGGCTGAAGTCGTACCAATCTCCATGGATGATGAAGGAATATTGATTAGCGAATTAGAAGAAACGATTAAGCGATTAGAACAAGAAAACAAAACGATTAAGTTTATCTATACCATCCCTGATTTTCAGAATCCAACAGGCGTGACTCAAAGCTTAGAAAGACGTCATGCCTTAATTAAAATAGCCATTCAGCATTCTATTTTGATACTTGAAGATGACCCCTACAGCCAGTTAAGATATAAAGGAGAAATGCTCAAAAGCCTTTTTGAGATTGCCCGTGAAGAGTATCAGAACAAAAAAGTAGTCACTTCTATAAAATCCTTTTCAAAAATTCTTGGACCAGGGCTTAGAATCGCTTATATCATGGCAGACGAAGAAATGATTAAACCGATGATTTCATGGTTACAAAAAGTGATTGTCAGTCCAAACTGTGTGGCTGAAAGAGCTGTTGCAAAATATATGAAAGACAACAAATTAACACCTCATATAGACAAGATCCAGGCTTTTTATGCACCATACATGGATGCGATGTTGAAAGCACTTGAAAGCTATATGCCAAAAGCAATCAAATGGTCTAAAATTGAAGGTGGTATCTTTATCTGGTTGACCTGCCCTGAGCATATCAATACTGATGATTTGTTTGCCAAAGCCAGAGATATGAAAATTTCATTTATACCTGGCAGTAAATTCTATCCAAGTGGTCATGAAAGATTTAATTCTCTTCGTCTTAACTTCTCGTACCCAAGTATTGAACAAATAGATGCCGGAGTAAAACGTTTGGCTGAATTGTTACAATCAATGATTTAATAAAGCTGATGTAGGGCAAGCAACCCTGCTTGCCAAGAAGATAGAAAACGCAAGCTGGTAGCTTACGATACAACATCTCATAGTTTGAATGTAGGGCAAGCAACCCTGCTTGCCTTATCTTTCTTCATAATTCTTTAAGATAGAAAAATATTAAGAACAGGAGATTTTATGCAACTTAATCCGGTTGAACTTATCATTAAAAAGAGAAACAATACTTGTTTGAGTAAAGAGGAAATCAATTTTTTTGTCCAAAATTATATCAATGGAAATATTCCTGATTATCAGATGTCATCTTTATTGATGAGCATTTATTTTCAGGGTATGGAAATGAATGAAATCATCGATCTGACTGATTCTTATATCAATTCAGGTTCCCGCATCGTTTTTGATGATTCACTTAATACAATTGACAAACATTCTACCGGTGGAGTTGGTGATAAAATTTCCATCATTCTCGCACCTGTTATGGCAGCCTGTGGCGCTTATGTCCCAATGATTTCTGGCAGAGGACTTGGACATACCGGTGGTACACTTGATAAACTGGAAGCCATACCTGGTTTTAAAACCCATTTTTCTGAAGAAGAATTTAAAAAAATGATAATTCAGGATGGTTTGGCAATAGTTGCTCAATCAGAAAATCTGGTTCCAGCTGATAAAAAAATATATGCATTAAGAGATGTTACCGGAACGGTTGAAAGCTTGGCTCTCATCACTGCCAGCATCATGAGTAAAAAGATTGCTGAAGGGGCAAAAAACCTGGTCATTGATTTAAAAGTAGGCTCAGGTGCATTTATGAAAACACTGGAAAATGCAGAAAAACTGGCTCATCGACTCATTACCACAGGCAATGCTTTTGGACAAAATGTCAAAGTAGTATTTACTTCTATGAATTCACCAATAGGGCATAAGATAGGCAATGCACTGGAAATTATTGAATGTATTGATTATTTAAAAGGGATAAAAATCCCAGATTTAGAACTAATCACAAACGAGTTGTTAAGTCAGATGCTTATTTGTACCGGTCTTTCAGAATCCAGAGAACAGGCAATTGACAAAATTAATAACGTCATTTCCAGCGGAAAAGCAATGGAAAAACTGGTCAAAATGATTGAAAACCAGGGAGGAGATCCTAAAGTAACTGAAGATTACAGTCTATTTGGAACCAGTAAGTATAAAATACCGGTTATTGCAAAGGAATCAGGCTATATCCAAAGCATTGATTCTCAGGAGATAGGATATGCATTGATAGGCATTTCAGCTGGTCGTATGGTGCTTAGTTCAGCCTTAGATTATACAGCTGGCTGTGAATTTTATAAAAAACAGGGTGATAAGATAGAAAAAGGTGAGCTGATTGGCTTTGTATTATGCAATAATGAAACAGCAGGCAATCAGGTATGCGAGAGAATCTTAAAATCTATGCAGATATCAGAAATTGAATTGCATTCAGAAAAGCTGATATTAAAAGTCACTTAGACACTTTTTTGTTAAAAACGAAGTGATTCATATCAAAATGCTTGACAATTTTCTCAAGTTAATTTTTCGTGATTAAAATTATGTTTAAAAAATTTGTCTGAAATAGAAAGGAGTTAAAATGGGAGTTCCAAAAAGAAGAACATCAAAAGCTAGAAGAGATAAAAGAAGAACTCATGATTCTTTAAGTATCCCAAGCTGGAGCAATTGCCCAAATTGTAGCGAACCTACCAGAGCTCACTATGTATGTGCTAAGTGTGGTTTCTATAAAGGAAAACAAATCGTAGAAGTGAAGCAATAATGAAGATTGCATTGGATGCATATGGTAGTGATCTTGCGCCATTCCCAGAAGTGGAAGGTGCAGTTCTTGCCATTAAAGAAAACGTATGCGAAAAAATCTTTTTAGTTGGAAAAGAAGAGCAATTACATCAAGAGCTGGAAAAATTCATTTACGACAAAAAAAGAATCGAAATAGTACATGCATCTGATGTAATAACGATGGAAGACGATCCCAGCCAATCGGCGAGGATGAAAACAAACTCATCCATGGTGGTCAGTATTAAACTGCACCATGAAGGTATAGCAGATGCCGCTGTAAGTGCCGGAAACACTGGTGCGGTTATGGCGGCTTCTCTTTTTACCTATGGTCGCGTGAGAAATGTAATGCGACCAGCCATCGCACTTACATTCCCAACAATTCATGGGAAGGAAATCGTTTTAGATGTGGGCGCTAATGTTGATTGTGAGCCTCAGTATCTTGAACAATTTGCAGTCCTTGGATCTTTATATGCGAAATTTTTATTCAAAATTGATTCTCCAAAAGTTTCACTACTCAATATTGGAGAAGAAAGTAAAAAAGGAAACGAACTGACAAAAGCAGCATATCAGTTGCTTCTTAACAATCCCAAGATCAATTTCCATGGCAATATAGAAGGGAAAGATCTCCTTAAGGGCGTTACAGATGTAGTCGTTTGTGATGGTTTTGTGGGTAATGTCATGTTAAAAAGTGTTGAAGGAGCAGCGATTGCCATATTTGATATCATGAAAGAACAGATGAAGAAAGACTGGATTGCTAAGCTTGGTGCTCTGCTTTCATTCCCTGTTTATAAATATTTGAAAAAAAAGCTGGATCATTCAGAATACGGTGGTGCATTACTGGTAGGTCTTAACGGAATATCGGTGGTAGCTCATGGCCGTTCAAATGCAACAGCAATAAAAAATGCAATAAAATTTGGCTCCAAAATATCAGAAACAGCCTTTATCGCTCAAGTAAAGGAGCATTTTGAAAGGAAGTAAATCATGACTTTATACAATGCAAAATTTGATTCGTTCGGATCTTACGTTCCTCCAAAAATAGTGAATAATTATGATTTAGAAAGACTGGTTGATACTTCTGATGAATGGATAAAAACCCGAACAGGTATGTTTGAAAGACACTTTTGTGAGACTCACGAAGCCGCTTCTGATCTCGCATTTCAAGCAGCTGAAAAAGCGATTTATTCTTCAAAAACAACCCGTTTAAAAGATATACAAATGATTATTGTGGGCACTATTTCCGGTGATCACCCTTTCCCTGCAACAGCATGTATTTTACAACAAAAACTCGGTCTTAAGGATATTCCGGCTTTTGATGTATCTGCTGGCTGTACAGGATTTATTTACGCCGCCGATATCGCAAGAAGATACATAGAAAGCGGTATTTATGACACGATTCTGGTTGTAGGAGTTGAAGTACTCACAAAGTTAATCAACTGGAATGACCGAGGGACTTGTGTATTGTTTGGTGATGGTGCTGGTGCTGCTATCATGAAACGTGCAGAAAAAAATGAATTATCCAGAATTATAGATTCAAAAATCAGTGCTGATGCATCTGAATGGGAACTTTTAATTCAAAAAGCAGGCGGTTCAAGATATCCTGCTTCTGAAGCAACTTTAAAAGAAAATGCACATACCGTTTACATGGAAGGCAATAAAATATTTAAGCACGCAGTTCGTTCCATGTATAATATTAGTGTTGATCTGATGAAGAAAAACAACATGGATGTCAAAGATATTGACTGGGTTGTCTCTCATCAGGCAAACCTCAGAATTATTGATGCGCTTGCAGATAAATTTAAAGCGCCAAAATCAAAAGTAATTGTCAGCATCGAAAAATATGCCAATACGTCCTCATCATCTATTCCTCTTGCAGTCACAGATGCGATTAATGAAGGTAAAATCCGTAAAGGAGATATTATCCTGCTCACAGCATTTGGTGCAGGATTAACATACGGCAGTTTAATCTTCCGTTATTAATCATTTCCTTATTACAAAAGGAGTTGTAATGTCTTATAAAAATAATAAAATAGCTTTTGTATTTCCTGGACAAGGGGCTCAATATATCGGAATGGCAACTGATTTCTTTCAGAATAATGAAGATTATCAGTTAGTCTTAAATCAATTTAAAGATAAATCAGGCTTTGATTTATCAGATATCATGAGTAACGGTCCGGAAGAACAATTAAAAGATACAAAATTCACTCAGCCGGCTATCTTGTTTCACAGCATTGTAGCATGGCTTGAATTACAGAAAAAGCTTGAAATTAAACCTGATTATGTTGCAGGACATTCTCTTGGAGAATTCTCAGCATTAGTCGCAAATGGCGTACTATCATTCAATGATGCACTCTATCTGGTACATAAACGTGGCGAATTCATGATTAAAGCAAATGATGGTCAGGATTTTGCAATGTCTGCTGTTTTAGGACTATCCCCTGAAAAAGTAAAAGAAATTTGTGAGAAAGCATCAGAAACCGCTCTGGTTGTTGCGGCTAATTTTAACACACCAATTCAGACTGTAATCTCCGGTACAAAAGCTGGCGTTGATAAGGCAACTGAACTTGCCAAAGAAGCAAAAGCAAAGCGAGTCATGCCTTTAGTTGTTGGAGGTCCTTTTCATTCACCTTTGATTGAAAAAGCAAGCCAATGGTTAGAAGATGAAATGAATCATGTTGTATTCAATCAGACAGAGATTCCTGTAGTATCGAATATCAATGCTTTACCAGAAACAAATCCGATCAAGATTAAAAATAATCTGGTAGAACAGGTTACCCATTCAGTTCAATGGGTTGATACAATCAACTATCTTAAAGAACAGAATGTGAATTTATTCATAGAATTTGGTCCACAGAAAGTGCTAAATGGTATGATTACCAAAATCAATGAAAATGCTAAAGTGTTCAATATCGACAAAATCACTGATATTGAAAATGTTATCAATCAGTTGGAGTCATTATGAGAAGATTTGAAAATAAAGTAGTCATAGTTACAGGTTCAGCTCGTGGTATTGGTTTCACTATCGCAGAAAGATTTGCTCAGGAAGGTGCAATTACCATCATATCTGACATTTCTGAAGAAGCTGTTAATCAAGCTGTTACTAAATTAACTGAGCAGAATTATCATGCAGATGGTTTTGTTATCAATGTAACAGATTCAGCACAGATAGAAGCAACATTCAAAGCAATTGTCGCTAAATATCAAAGAATTGATGTGCTGATAAATAATGCAGGTATCACAAAAGATACATTGATTATGCGTATGAAAGAAACAGATTGGGATGCAGTCATTAATGTCAATCTCAAAGGGACTTTTAACTGTATTCAAAAAGTATCCAGATTTATGTTAAATCAAAAATCAGGTAATATCATCAATATTGCCTCAGTAATCGGACTCATGGGTAATATCGGTCAAAGCAACTATGCAGCCTCAAAAGGTGGGATTATTGCCCTGACAAAATCCACAGCAAAAGAGTTTGCAACTCGTAATATTCGAGCAAACGCAATTGCCCCTGGATTTATCGAAACAGAAATGACGGCTCAGCTAAGTGCCGAAGTAGTAGAAAATTATGCAAAAGCCATTCCGCTCCAGAGAATGGGTAAACCTGTAGATGTCGCTAACGCATGCATATTTCTTGCATCTGATGAAGCGGCTTATATTACCGGTCAAACCCTTCAGGTTGACGGTGGCTTGATAATGTCATAAAATACAGACTCTAAAAATGGAGGAAAGAATGGATATCGCAGCAAAAGTAAAAGAAATCATCGTTGACAAATTAGGTGTTGACGAATCAGAAATTCAGCCAAATGCTCGTTTCATCGAAGATTTAGGTGCTGACTCTTTAGACTCAGTAGAATTAATCATGAAATTCGAAGAAGAATTTGGCATTGAAATTCCAGATACAGATTCTGAAAAAATCAAATCTGTACAGGATGCTATCACTTATATCAGTGAACATGTAAACTAATTTTGTCTATGCTATTACTCAGCCAACTGAGTAATAGCATTTTTTAAGAAAACGTGAGGTAACAAATGAATAAACGCCGTATAGTCATAACAGGTATGGGTGCAATCAGCCCGATCGGTTCAAATGTACAGGAAACCTGGAATAATCTTTTAAAAGGTGTTAGCGGTATTGACAGAATCACCCGATTTGATGCATCTGTCTATGCTGCCCAAATTGCAGGTGAAATTAAAAATTACGATCCTTTAAATTATTTTGATAAAAAAAGTATCGGCAAACTGGACCCTTATACACAATATGCAATTATTGCCGCACGCGAAGCAGTAAAAGATGCTAATCTCACGCCTGAAAATTATGATCCGGAAAGAGTTGGTGTAATTACTGGTGCAGGCATCGGCGGAATGCTTTCTTTTGAAGAAGAAGCCCGTAAGCTGGTTGAAAGCGGGCCAAGAAGAATCAGTCCTTTCTTTATCCCTAAAATGATTTCAAACATTGCAGCAGCTTATATTGCAATTGAATATAATTTTAAAGGCATTAATTTTAACTGTGTGTCAGCATGTGCTTCTGCAAATCATGCCATTGGTACAGCATTACGTGCATTACAATATGGTGATGTTGATGTCATGATAACAGGAGGAACTGAAGCTGCAGTAACACCTCTTTCTATTGCAGGATTCTGTTCTATGAAAGCACTTAGTACCAGAAATGATGATCCTAAAACTGCCAGCAGACCTTTTGATGCAGGCAGAGATGGATTTGTAATGGCTGAAGGTGCAGGCATGTTAGTCCTTGAAGAGCTGGAACATGCTCAAAAAAGAGGCGCAAAAATCTACGCTGAAGTGGTAGGTTATGGAGCAACTGACGATGCTTATCATATTACAGCACCGGCTGAAAATGGAGAAGGTGGCGCTCGAGCTATGAAAATGGCTATTAAAGATGCAGGAATAACGCCTTCAGACATTCAATATATCAATGCTCATGGCACTTCTACACCTCTTAATGATAAAAATGAAACAATTGCTATTAAAACAATCTTTGGAGATCATGCTTTAAAAGTAGCCGTTAACTCTTCAAAATCAATGTTTGGACATACTTTAGGGGCAGCTGCTGCCTTAGAAGCAATTGTGTGTGTTAAATCAATTGAAAATAAGATTGTTCATCAAACTCTAAATTATGAAACTCCAGATCCTGATTGTGATCTTGATTATGTAACCAAAGGCAACAGAGAAATTAGTATCGAATATGCTTTAAGTAACTCTCTTGGTTTTGGCGGTCATAACGGAGTAATGATATTTAAAAAAATCTAATTTCCTGATGGGCAGTTTTACTGCCCGTCTTTCTTTTTTTAGTAATCTTTTTAAAAGGAGGCTCTTTGCTGTCTTTTCTTAAAAAAGTTATTAGTTATCTGACCAATAATTTCCATAATGAAAACCAAAGTCCTGAACGTATTGAAAAACTGAACCAGTTTGAAGATTTAATTTCTTATAGATTTAAGAATAAAAGTTTATTAATTGCAGCTCTGACCCATGATTCTATTTTTAGAAGAAACGAAAATGAACCTTGTACAACATCTCCTTATGAACGTATGGAATTTCTGGGTGATTCTGTCTTAGGATTAATCGTAGCAGAGTATTTGTTTGCTCATTTTCCTGAAAAGGCTGAAGGAGACCTCTCTAAATATAAATCTAACATCGTATCCGAGAAATTCCTGGCGATAAAAGCCCTTAATATCAAACTCGGTGAGTTTATCCAGATGAGTGATGAAGAAAGAAAAAATGGTGGTGAAGAGCGTAAATCTATCATTGCTGACACAATGGAAGCGCTTATCTGTGCTTTATATCTGGATGGCGGATTAAACAAAGCTCGTCAGTTCATCCACAAATTCATCATTGTTGGGTTTGAGAAAGACCTATTTTCAGTTGATATGATAAATTATAAAAGCATTCTTCAAGAATATACTCAAGGTAAATATCAGTGTACTCCTCAGTATGTTCTTCAACAGGAATCAGGGCCTGATCATCAAAAAACATTTATTATGGAAGTCTATATCAACTCTAAAAAATATGGTCAGGGAGAGGGTCCAAACAAAAAGGAAGCTCAGCAAAAAGCGGCTTTTTCAGCATGTAAACGTTTAAATTTATGTTAATTTACCCCGTTTTTATACCCTTTCAGGGATGCCCTTTTCGCTGTATCTATTGTCAGCAGGAAACGATTACTCACCATGCATCAGATAGTTTTACAATAGATACAGAAAAAATTAAACAATTTATTCATAAAAATGCAGGTATTGATAAAGAAATTGCTTTTTTTGGAGGAACATTCACGGCATTAAAACCCGAAGTACAAAAGCAATTATTTAGTCAAACACTAAAGTTATTGGATGATAAAACAAGTTTTAGAATTTCAACCAGACCTGATTTTATCAACAAAAACATTCTTTCTTTTTTAAAAGAAAATCATGTCAGGACAATTGAACTAGGCATTCAAAGTTTTCAGGAGAATGTACTTAAACAAAGTTACAGAGGATATACCGTAAATCAGGCAACTGAAGCATGCAAACTGATTAAAGAAAATCATTTTAAATTATGTATTCAATTAATGCCAGGATTACCTGGAGATCGTATTGAGACCTTCTTAAAATCTGCAGAGATTGCTTTAAGTCTCAAACCCGATTATCTGCGTTTATATCCAACAATCGTCTTGAAAGGAACTGAGCTCGAGCGAATGTATCATGAAGGATTGTTCGATCCATGGAATCTAGACGAAGCACTACTAGCTGTTAGTGCAGTAGTAAAAAAAACGGAAGTAAGTCCAACAAAAATTATTAAAATTGGGCTCCATTCAGATTTAAACATCACTAAAAAAGAAGTAATCAGTGGTCCGTGGCATCAAAATTTTGGAGAGCTTATCAAAGGCATTTTATTATTAGAAAAATGCCTTTCTCATGTCAAACAGGCAAAAATTCTTTACATATCCCCTTTTGATGCTTCTTTGTTACTTGGAAATCAGAAATATGTTCTTGATTTTTGTAAAAATAAATTAAGCCTAAAGCTACCCGAAAAAATAATTGTTGACAAAACACTAAAAAAAGAGTCTTATTATATTCAAGAGATAAATATGGAGGAGATATGAAAAAAGTAATGTTTTTAACACTCATCGCTCTCATGCTGTTTTTAGCTGCCTGCGATATTAATGAACCAAAGACACCTCAATGGGATGTCAATTTTAAGGTACCTCTTATGAACAAAGACTACTATGCAGGAGACCTGATTGATAGCTTAAATTTTGGTATGGATGCAGATTCGACCATGTTCTTCTATACAGAAGGTCTAATTGAAGGCGCTGAAATTGAAGAAGGTCGCTTAAAGATTTCTGCAAATCCAGACGGTTCAGGATTTATCCCAATTGTATCATCAATCCAATTAGACTCAATTTCAATTCATAATCCTGAAATGCAGGATGATGTAGAAATTGTAAGTTCAACTGTCAGAAGTGGTCAGTTAAGATTTGAGTTTACTGACACAGATTATTCAAAACTTCAATCCGTAACGATCGCTTTTGAAGAGTTACACTCTCCTGATGACACTCCTTATACAAAAACATTTACATCTAACGAGCTGTCAAGCATTAATGATATTGATTTAGCTAATTTTAGATTCTATCAGGAAGACCCAAATCAGATGTTAACTGATATCCATTTTACAATAACTCACGAACTCAATCCTGGAGTATCAGTCCCAGCTGGCACTATTTTAACAAAAGTTAAGGTAAATTATGAGAACCCCATTTATTTTTCTCAAATAAGAGGTTTGATTCATAGTCTTGAGATTGATGCTGATGACTTTTCATCAAATATTTCTGTAGAATATCCAGATAATATTGAAAATGCAATGCATATCAACTCACCAGTTGTTAAATTTAATATCTGGAATAAATTAGGCTATACCGCTTTCTTTAATGGAACCCTTGTTTCTTACAATTCCCGAACAGGTGAAAGCAGAACTTATCCTTTAGCCCAAAGAACAATTGAAAGAGCTTATACAATTGGAGACTCTACGCTTACTACGCTTGTATTTACTGAATCTGTTGAACATATTATGAGTATTATGCCTGATCGTTTTGAGTTGGTTAATGCGACATTTACTCTTGATAATCCGCTTAACTTAATAGGTTTCGCACGTGAAGGTCAGGGATACTCTGGTAATTATAGAGCAACTGTTCCTTTTGATTTCGAATTTACACCTAACGAACCCATCAGACCAAAAGAACTGATAGAAATGAATATCAGCGAATCAAACCGAGATCAGATTGAAAAGAATGCAAAAAATGTTAGCTTTACTGTTAAAGTTTGGAATGAATTCAGTGCAGGCGCTTCCGTCAATATGTATCTCTGTAACGTAAATGATAAAAATGTTGTATATCAAAATACAGAAATAAACACACCCTCTCTAAAACGAGTTGTTTTCTTAAACAATAGCATTACTCCTGGTTCAGTCACATCTCCAAGTCCTGGTGTTCTTGAGTTTAGCATTTCAGAAGAAGATTTATCAATCTTTACAGAGCATGAAACCATCTATTTTGGTATCCAATTTACATTTAATGATACAAATACAATAATGCATTCTTATGAAAAAATCAAAGTCATATCAAGTCTTGATATTGTCATGACAATCAACGGTGACCAGGAATAGGAGGAATCATGAAGAAAATAATCATTATACTCATCATAACATGTATTGCCAGCCTCTATGCAATCAATACCCCTTCATCAATCCCCTATTCTGGAAGTTATATGCAAAGAGCAAAAGGGGTGGATGCAATATACTGGAATCCGGCGAATTTACCAAATCTGGAAACCAGAGCAGAAATGCAGATTTTACCCTTATCATACAGAATTTACAATAATGCTTTATCAATAGATTTATATAATGAACTGATGGTGGATACGCTGAGTCAAGATTTAAAAGACAAATTTCTTAATGAAATGGATGGTAATTTAAATGTCAACATGGAATTTAATACAATTCTTTTTGGATACGCTACAAAAGGCTTTGGATTAGCATTAGGTTCATATTTCACATCTTATGCCAAAATTGATGAAAACTATCTCAATCTTATTTTAAACGGTAATGAATATGATCAGGATTATGTTTTTTCAAAAAAGAACAATGATATGAATTTTCTTGCAATGCAAGACATTACAGTTGCTTTTGGTGGCTATAAACTCAATAAACTGGTACCGAAATATTTAACAAACATTCCTGATATCAATTATGGCTTTTCAGTTAGTTTACTATCAGGGGCAAGCGGAAAGATGGATAAATTTAATGGCTTATTCAAAGCAAGTGACGAAGGTTTAAACCTCAATCAGGATATGACTATCAATTATGGTGGAGGTTATGGATTTAAAGGGATGCTTGGATTTTCATCAGAAGTGTTTACAAGCAAAAACCAGTCACTATCGATGGGTATGACTTTTGATAACCTGCTTGGAATGTTCAGTAACAGTATAAGTTGTGAAGCTAAAGAGTTTAAAATTACCGCAGACAATGTTTATGTAGTCAACCTCGATGATGATTTTTATACTCAGCAGGATACCACATATTCTATTGACAGTTTTTCAACTGATTTACCCATGAAATTTGCGATGGGATTCTTATATCAGTATAAGGATTTATCAGCATCCTTAGATATCTCAAAATATTCAAAAGAATCTGCATTTGGTTCTGATGAAATGGATACTGCATTTGCACTTGAATATGACATATTAGGATTTATGCCTGTTCAATTCGGTCATCAGTTTGGAAATGATTCACATCCTTCTGTTACATCATACGGGCTTGGATTAAGATGGAAATACTGGGAAACAGGACTTGGGTTCCAGTTCTATGATGCATTTGCTGGTCAGTCATCAAAAGGGACATCTTTGTCATTACAAATGAAGTTTAGATTCTAATGATTTATTTAGTTTCAATATTAGTTATTATAGGAGTACTTATCTTTTACAGGGTAAGTACTCCCTTCATTTCACGAAATAAAAGAATACTCTTAGGCGTTTTGAGATCTTCATATATTATCATTCTATGTATTTTTTTATTTAATCCTGTATTATTCTTTTTAAAAAAGCAGGTAATACAAGATAAAGTAATTATCCTGAATGATGATTCTGAAAGTATGGAAATTAAATTTAATAACCAAGAGAAGACAAAGTATTATAATGAAATTAAAGATAATCTCATTAATATGCTTGATGCTAAAGAAATCAATTACGATATTCATAATCTTTCTGAGTACAATGAACTCAAAAAAAAGAGTTCATATATCCTACCTTTTTTTGAGTTTATAAAGAAAAAGAATAGCTTTCATAATATAAAAGGCATCTTTTTTTTAAGTGATGGTTGGATTCATGATGAAAATTTACAAGCTTTATCTTCATCAGATATCCCTGTATATACTTTTAATACAGGATTATCAGAAGAAATACATGATATTAAAATTGAAGATATCCAGTACAATAAAACAGCCTATAGATCAGAAACAGCCCTTATAAAAGCAAAAGTTAATGCTGGAGATTCTGAATCTGTCATAAAAGTTCAGTTTCTAACTGACAAAAAAGTTATTCAGGAAAAATCTGTAAAACTAATAAAAAATCAGGTTTCTGATATTGATTTTGAAATACAGTTTAATCAAACAGGCTTAATCCCCTTTTCTGTTCAGCTTTCAAATGTAAAAGATGACTATATTCACAATAATTATATGGCAGGAGCTATCCAGGTTGTTGAATCAAAACAAAGAATTGCTTTAATTTCTGATGTTTTAAATTTTGATGTACTCTACCTGTCTCAGCTATTACAAGCCAATAAAAGATACAATACTGATATTATCATTCAAAAAAACAAGCGATTTTATAAGAATGGTATCTCTCATCATTTAGATCTAAAGGATTATGCTTCTGTTATTATGGTAAACAACGGTTCATTATCTATGAACAATGAGTTTAAAAACAACTTGCTTACTTTAATGGACCAGAGTTTTGGTGTATTATCTATCGGTTATCCGATTAACGGTTTAGAAGAGATAAGTCCTGTTACGAAGTCAAACATAAGCAATTTATTTAGAGGTAATTTTAAGGTATCTCCTTCAGCCAATCAATACCAGATTTTTGAAATTCTTTCTTCTGAAACACAGAATATTCCAATAGTCTCTTATCTTTATCTCACCGTTAAAAATCAAGGATTAATTCTCTCATTTATAGAAAATGAATCAAAGTCTCCTTGGATTGTGTATCGTTCTTATCTGAACTCCCACATTTTTCACATATGTGGTTTTGATATATGGAAATGGAAATCCTTGTCAGGAACAGATAGTTATGATAATTTCTTTAATGGATTGATTGACTGGATATCCAGAAAAAACAATGAAAGATTTTATGCTTATACAGATAAAAATACCTATTTATACGGAGAATGCGTTTCAATTATGTTAAATGCTTATGATGAGAGCTTTAATACTTTAAACAATATTTCTCCTGCTATATCCTTAAAAAAAGAGGGTAAAAGTGTAACTGAAGATTTTTTAGTTTTTAATAATAGCCAGTATTATATAAAAATTGAAAATTTGAAGCCAGGAAAATATGATTATCAGGTTATAGAAAAAGCAAAAAATCTCTCGACAAATGGTGTTTTCATGATACATAGTAAAAACAAAGAACTATATGAGACTGGTTTTAACAATAGTATGCTGGCCATGTTAAGCCACATGAGTAAAGGTAAATTTGTGACATCAAAAGAGTTAGACCAAATTATCTTAAAACCTTCTAATCATACAGTAGTTCAACAAAAAATTGAGTTACAACTATATAAAAAATGGCAAGTTATACTTCTGTTTATTACATTGATTTGTATGGAATATTTTTTAAGAAAAAGATGGGGATTATTGTAATAAAACGATTCATTACTAACTACATTTTGACATATCCAGATTCATTACGACCTGCTAGCCCAAAAAAAAAATAAATAATTCCTTTCAATATTGATAAACTACTTGACTAAAAAACCACTCAAAAAAAAGATATTAAAAAAAACAATTGGAGGATAAATGAAAAGGATTAAATCAATCATACTCATCAGCTTACTAATTTCTCTTTTATTTACCGGTAATCTATTTGCTAAAGGCAAAGAACAGAAAATAAAAGGCCAGGCTCGAGTAAACTTCAGATCTGCTGTTTTGTACGCCCGTGAAAAAAAGATTGATAAAGCGTTAAGTTTTTATTTAAAAGTGATTGAAGAATACCCTGATCATGTTGTCAGTTTATTTAATATTGCTGGTATTTACAACAATGAAGCTTTTGAAAATCCTGATAAAGCGAATGAGTTGTATGCAAAATCAACAGAATATTACAAAAAAGTCATCTCAACTATGGATGCTATCCCTGACTGGAAAGAATATGAAGATTTTGAAAAGTATAGAAAAGAAGCTGATAAAATGATTGCCAATCAGTGGAATCGTACGTTCAAAGAAGCATATGAACTCTTTTATGAAGAAAAATATGATGAGTCAGAAAGAATCTTTAATGAACTCGTAAAAGAAACACCTGATTCTCTGAAAACATACCAGATGTTAGCTGCAATCTACGATAAAAAAGGAGATAAAGCAAAACAACTGGAATATTTTAACCTTATTCTTGCTAAAAATCCAAATGATGAAAAAGTCATTCTTAATATTGCAGATGACTTTTATCAATCAAAAAACTATCCAAAAGCAATTGAATACTTTGAAAAATTAATCATTTTAGCTCCTTCAAATGCAGAATATACTTTCTTTACTGGGTTATCTTATCTCTATATGGAAAAGAAAGATAAAGCCCTTGAATACTTTGAAAAAACATTAGCTATCGATCCAAAAAACGTTGATGCTTTAGCTAACGCTGCTTATATCGCTCAATCTACTAATAATGATACAAAAGCAACTGAATTACTTAGCAAATTATATGAAGCGGATCAATCTGAGGAAAATCTGAGTACTTTATGTTATCATCTCTCAAAAGTAGAAAGCTGGAATGAAATGATTAAATATGCTGAAATCTGGTACAATCTTAACCAAACTAAAAAAGAGCCTGTTCAGCTTTTAATACTTGGAGCAATGAAGACAAAAAATAAAGCACTTGAAACAAAATATACTGCAATTTTGAAAAAAATGTAATAATCTGCTATATTTTAAAGGCAAAGCAATTGCTTTGCCTTTTTTTATTTAATAATTATTTTTGCCAGTTTCACTTCCAGATCAGCATTCTTGAGTGATTTTTTCCAATGGGCTCTGAGTCTTAAAGCTGAAACTAATTCATTACTACCACATAGAACATAAGCAACTGAAGCAGGGCATTTCTTTTTTAAAAAATCTCCTAAGTCATTATAGAGCTTAACTATGCTATTTTTATCCCCTATACGAATTCCGTATGGGGGATTACAAATCACAATCTTACTACCTTCAGTTTCTAAGTCCTGAAAACGGGCTGTTTTCAATTCAATTCTATCACCGTAAGGTAAATCTTCAAGATTGTTTCTGGCAATTTCGATTGCTTCAGGATTTTCATCAGAACCTTTGATTAAGCCTTCAGGTAAAGGTATTATAGCCTGATCAGCTTTATTTTTTATACGAACCCATAATGCTTCATCAAAATCAGGCATGTATTTCAAACTGTCACTTTTTCTCAGATATCCTGCAGGGATATTACATTTGAGCATTAATGCTTCTGCCAGTAATGTACCAGAACCACACATTACATCATGCAAAAGGGTTTCCTTATCCCATTCACACAGTTTAATAATCACTGCCGCCAGTGTTTCCTGCAATGGAGCCGTATAAGAAGTTTTTCTGTAACCTCTTTTATGTAAACTGATTCCGGCCACATCCAGATAGATACTTGCCCAGTTATCTGATATGTGCAGATTAAAGTTAATGTCTGCGTCCCTGGTCTTAAAATCAGGTCTGGCACCAAATTGATCTCTAAACTGATCACATATCGCATCTTTTAAAATTTGTCCTGCATACAATGAATGTTGAATTTTGCTCCTGCTGACATTCGATGTAATACTAAAGGTACTACTTAAAGAAAACATGGATGTCCAGTTTATATTCGAAGCCTGAGTATATAAATACTTTTCACTATGGCATTGAAATGAGATTAATGGAGCGAGTACGCGTTGACTCAATCTGGAAGTATAAACTATCTTATAGAGTGTTTCTTTATCACAACTGATCCTAAGACCTCTTGGGAACTCTTGCAATACTTGTGCACCGATCTGTTGAAGTTCTTCAGCCGCGTGTTTTTCTAATGAACCTGCTACCTGAATAAAGTAGCGTTTATTCTTTTGATATTCGTACATATTTTTCCTTTTTTAATAAACGTTTAAAGTCAATTTTCTATGAAAACAAAAAGCTCATTTTATTTTTGATATTTTTACTGCACATACCTTTAATTCTGGTATCTTTGATATGGGATCCAGTTCAGTAAGTGTCAGTTTATTAGCCGGAGCTTCATGATAATGAAACGGTATAAATACAACTCCTTTTTGAATACGTCTGGTAACAAAAGCAGGTAATTCTATCTCACCTCGTCTTGAGCTTACTTTGACAATTTCACTATTAGAAAGACTCAGATTTTCTGCATCATCTACGGATATCATAACCATTGGCTTAGCTAAATGATTCAATCCTTCCGTTTTCCTGGTGAGTGTACCTGTATGATAGTGCTGAAGAATTCTACCTGTTGTCAGAATCAGGGGATAATTGTCATCTGTTAACTCAGCAGGAGACTTATATCCAATGGCTTTAAAAAGTCCAAGACCGCGTGTAAATCTATCTTTATGAAGAACAGGAGTGCCCATATGATCAGGAGAAGGACATGGCCATTGAATCCCATCTCTACCCCATTTAATTCCAGAATATGAGGGTGTTAGTTCTGTGATTTCTTCCCAGATATCTTTTTCTGAATCATAAGTCCAGTTTCCTCCCATACTATTAGCCAGCATTTGAATAATCTGCCAGTCGGGTTTTGCCAGACCAGGAGATTTTATTGCTTTATTCAGTCTCTGAACACGACGTTCAGTGTTGGTAAAATGACCTGTCTTTTCAGCAAATGAAGCAGCAGGAAAGACAACATGAGCCATTTGAGCAGTCTCAGTCATAAAAATATCCTGAACAACAATAAAATCAAGTTTTTTAAAAACACTAATCATATGATTTTGATCTGGATCAGAGAGTAAAGGATTTTCTCCCATAATATATAGACTTTTTATGAGACCATTATCTGCCTGTTTTATCATTTCCATCAAAGTTAATCCAGGTTTTTCAGACAGACTTCTCCCCCAGGCTTTTTCAAACTTTGCCTTTACCAGAGAATCATTAATTTTTTGATACCCACTCAGCACATCAGGCAATCCGCCCATATCACAGGCGCCTTGAACATTCGATTGCCCTCTTAGCGGATTTAAACCTCCTCCCTCTTTACCAAAATTTCCACAAAGAAGCTGTAAGTTTGATAAACTCATCACATTATCTGTTCCAGTATGATGCTGTGTAATACCCATCGCATAAAAAACAGAAGCAGTCTCAGCTTTTCCAAACAACTCTGCAATTTCAAAAAGAGTAGCTTCCGGAACATTAGAAAGTAATGATACTCTTTCTGGCTTATACTGATCTGATATCACTTCTGTTTTAAAAAGTTCAAAATCCTCCGTTCGCTTGTTTATAAAATCCATATCATGCCAGTTATTCGTGATAATAATCTGCATCAAACAGTTTAATAAAGCCACATCCGTTCCTGGTTTCATAGAGGCATAAATAGTAGCATAATCCGCCATTTTAACTCTCTTGGGATCAATAACAATCAATTTTGTTTTTCCCAGTCGAACAGCCTGTTTAATATGAGCAGCAATAACAGGATGTGCTTCAGAAGTATCAGAACCGATTATCAAAATAACATCCGCTTTTTTTATACCGGCAATATCATTCGTCATTGCTCCGCTTCCTAGAGTAGCAGCCAGACCTGCTACTGTAGAAGAATGGCAAAGCCGTGCACAGTGATCAATATTGTTGGTACCAATTTCTCTTCTCATAAACTTCATGAAGGCAAAGTTTTCTTCATTAGTCACTTTTGCAGAACATAAACCGGATATCGCATCTGCTCCGTATTGATTCTTAATCTCTTTAAAACGCTTTACAGTGAATGATATTGCTTCTTCCCAACTCGTTTCTCTGAAAGTGCCATTTTCTTTTATCAATGGTGTCTTCAGCCGTTCTGAACTATTAACAAAATCAAATCCATAACGGCCTTTTATACACAACATCCCTTTGTTGACAATTGATTCTTCTACACCCGTTATTCTGATTATTTTATTTTTAGATTCATCAATATGTAGATGAATTTTACAACCCACTCCACAGTAAGTACACACTGATTCAATCTTCTTCAGTTGCCATGGTCGGCCTTTTCCCTTTGCATTTTTATCTGATAAACAACCAACAGGACACAACTGAACACATTCACCACATTGAACACAAGACGAAGTCCCCATGCTTTTATTATTATCAAAGATTATTTGAGTTTGAAAACCACGCTGACCGTAATCAATCACTTCATTTACAACTGTATAGTTACATCCTCTGACACAACGGCCACAGGCTATACAAATTTCTCGGTTTACAGAAATGAATTCACTGCTATTATCCTTTTCATAAGAGTCATTATCTATATGAAATGAAGGATTTTCTATGCCTAAATAATAGGCAGCCTCCTGTAACTCACAATCTCCGTTTTTCTCACAAGTCAGACAGTTATGTTTGCCAGAAGACAGAATCAGATCAACAACCACTTTTTGAGCTTCCAGTACCATTTGAGTATCGGTACGAATCTTCATTCCCTCTTTACAAAAGACATTACAGGATGTTACTAAATCAGGGGTTCCTTCAACTTCAACCATACAAACCCTGCATTTCCCCCCAGAACCTGTCTTGTTATGATAACAAAGGGAAGGGATATAAATATTATTTTTTCTGGCAACCTGTAGAATAGTCTGATCAGAAAAAGCGTCACAAATAGTTCCATTTATATCAATCTGCATACGTGATCCCTGAATTTTATGCCTTTCTAAAAAGTCTAACTTTAGCTTCAACTCTTGAAATTGTCAATATCTAAATCTCCATATTTCTATCAATTTATGAGCCCGAATAGAAAAGCAGACTTGCTTTTTTTAAACAAGTCTGCTTATTATTCATTTTATTTATTTATTTGTTTTTCCAACTGGTCTTGGGATATAGCTGGTATGTAAAAGTTTATGGGCTTTATGAGAATTTGGTTTTTCCAGGAATTCATCATATACTTTTTTAATGGATGGATTGTGATGAGAATGTTTGAGTTCTAAATCATCATCTTCTTTATACAAGCCAAGTGAACGCTGATATCTGATGACATTTGAAGAGGTATAAGGTTGACCGCCACCGCCAACGCAACCGCCACGACATGCCATAACTTCAATAAAGTGGTAGGATGGTGGTCTGCCAGCGGCTTTGTCTTCTCTTATTCTATCCAACAGCTCAGCCACATTAGCTAATCCAGAAGCGACTGCTATCTTTAAGGTAATTCCTGCAATGGTTATCTCACCGGTTTTTATACCTTTATGTCCTCTGACAAATTCAATCTTTGGATCAGGCATATCTTCACCAGTGACTAAATAATAACCAGTTCTTAATGCAGCTTCCATTACACCACCTGAGGCTCCAAAAATTGTACCTGCACCAGTATATTCTCCAAGCGGATTATCCACGGTTCCATCTGGCAGATTAACAAAATCAATACCTCTCATTTTTATCATTCTTGCCAGTTCTCTGGTAGTAATGGTTACATCGACATCTTTATAACCAGAAGCATACATATCTTCAAGCCGTTCAATTTCATATTTTTTAGCGGTACATGGCATGACTGAAACAAGGAATATCTTCTCTGGAGCAACATTCATTTTTTGTGCCCAATAAGTTTTTGTCATTGTGCCAACCATTTGATGAGGAGATTTTGCGGTAGAGAAATGAGGAATTAAATCATCATAGAATTTTTCCATGTAATCAACCCATGATGGACAACAAGAAGTAATCAAAGGTAATTCTTCTGGCTTATGGGTTAATATATGAGCCAACTCTGTTGCTTCTTCCATAATAGTCAAATCTGCACCAAAGTTTGTATCAAAGACATAGTTAAAACCTAATCTTCTTAAGGCAGTGTACATCTTACCAACAACGTTTGTTCCGACAGGTAAACCAAATTCTTCACCAAGAGCCACTCTGACAGCAGGTGCTTCCTGAACGACACAGATTTTATCAGGATCATCTAAAGCTGCCCAAACAGCATCTGAATCATCTGCTTCATAGATAGCTGCTACAGGACAGTATGTTGAGCACTGACCACATTTCACACATTCAGAACTTTCAAGCGGTCTTTTAAAGCTAGGTGCGACGATTGTATCAAATCCTCTGTTTACATATTGAATCGCATGTACACCCTGAATATCATTACAAGCTGTTATACATCTGCCACACTGAATACAGTAAGCCGGATCCATAGTGATAGAAGGGGATGATGTATCTTTTTTCAGATGAGATCTGTCCAATTGTTCACCAGGAAGATCTTGTACCCCTAATTGCTGTGATAACTTTTGAAGCTCACAACGACCATTTTTTACGCACACAGGGCAATTATTTGGATGACTGAGCAGGATGATTTTTAACGCATTTTTTCGAAGATCCATCAGAACCTTTGTATCTGTAACAATTTTCATATTAGGTTCTACAGGTGTCGAGCAGGCTCTTACAAATCTACCATTGGCTTCAACCATACAGATTCCGCAACCTGACGAAGGTTCAAGATCCTGATGATAACATAAAGTTGGGACGAAATAACCGGCTTTTGTACATGCATGAAGAATTTTTGTCTCATGATGTACTTCAACTGGGACGTTATTAACATAAACAGTTACCATAATGACTCCTTTTATTAGTTTCTTTCGGTTTTTAACACAGCTAAAAATGCTTCCTGAGGGATTTGAACATTGCCTATCTCGCGCATTCTTTTTTTACCCTCTTTCTGTTTTTCCAGCAATTTCTTCTTACGTGTGATATCTCCTCCATAGCACTTCGCTAACACATTCTTTCTTAATGCGTTGATTGTACTACGGGCAATAATTTTTGCTCCAATACTCGCCTGCAATGCGATTTTAAATAAGTGTTGTGGAATCACATCCTTTAAGGTATCTGTTACACTCTTACCCCATTCAAAGGATTTATCCCTGTGACACATGAAAGACATTGCATCGACCTTTTCAGCATTAATTAAAATATCCACTTTAACAATTTCTGATTTCCTGTACTCCTTAAATGAATAATCCAGTGACGCATAACCGCGACTTACAGATTTAAGTTTATCATAAAAATCGAACACTATTTCTATTAAGGGTATTTCATAATGTAATGCCACTCTTTTGGGGTCAATACATTGCATATCTTTTTGAATACCACGTCTGTCCTGACATAGTTTCATAATATTGCCAACATAATCTGTTGGCACAATGATTTCTGTGTTCATCACAGGTTCTCTGATATAATCTATTTTTACTGGATCAGGTAATTCAACCGGATTATTACAGATGATCATTGTCCCATCATTCATATAAACTTCAAAGCTCACCGATGGTGTAGTAGTCAGTACAGATATACTATACTCTCTCCAAAGTCTCTCTTTCACAATCTCTAAATGCAACATACCAAGAAAGCCACATCTAAAACCAAAACCCAATGCCAGAGAATTTTCCAGCTCATAAATTAAAGAAGAATCATTCAATTTCAGCTTTGCCATGCTGTCACGTAAATCTTCATAATCATTGCTATCCATAGGAAAAATACCAGAAAATACCATAGGTTTAGGTTCTTGATATCCTTTTAGACCTTCCGTGATTCCATTCTTAGCGGTGGTAATAGTATCGCCCACTCGTGCGTCTGATACTTCTTTGATTTTTGCGATAATATATCCAACTTCTCCTGCTTTTAAACAGCTGTTTGGTTCTAATTTTATTCCCAGATACCCAATTTCTTCAATATCATACTCCACATTGGTGGACATCAGTTTGATCTTGTCATTTTTGTTTAAAGTGCCATCATACATACGAACTAAAACAATGACACCTCTGAAAGTATCATAAAATGAATCAAATATCAAAGCCTTTACTGGTGCACCAGGATCCCCCTGAGGTGCAGGTATTTTTTCAACAACACCATCAAGTAATTCTTTCACATTCAGTCCCGTTTTAGCAGAAACCTTAAAAATACTGGCTTTATCAATACCAATAATATCCATCAGCTCATGTTCTGCATTTTCAATATCTGCTCCCGGTAAATCAATTTTATTAATGACAGGGACTATTTCCAGATCATTCTCCATTGCCAGATAAAGGTTACTCATGGTCTGTGCTTCAACTCCCTGTGAAGCATCAACCAGTAACAAAGCGCCTTCACATGAGGCGAGACTTCGGGATACTTCGTAGGAAAAATCCACATGTCCTGGGGTGTCTATCAGATTAAAAATGTAGCTTTTACCCTTATACTCATGCAACATTCTGATTGCATGAGACTTGATCGTTATTCCTTTTTCACGCTCCAAATCCATATCATCCAGGACCTGAGCTACGCCATTGGATTTATCTATCACATGAGTCTCTTCTAAAAACCGGTCAGCAAGCGTTGACTTGCCATGATCTATATGAGCTATGATACAAAAATTTCTTATAAACTCTAATTCCATTCTATTTTTTCCTCCAGAATACAAAATACAATATTTTTACTATCATGTCAATCATTTTCTTTTCAAAATACAATTCTGTTAAAAGATGGGTAAAAGGACAAAAAACAGATAAATTTACAGAAATGTTTTAAATTGTTTTTTTATTTTTGCAAACATTTTTCTTAAAAGCTAGCATAATAAAAAGATTTCTCATCATATTTCTATTATTCAAACATCTTTTTAAGTATTTTATATATAAATATACCTATAAACATCTTTTTTGGGTATTTCGTGTCTTTTCTTTCCTTATACCATCCTTATACTTTCCTTATCATATCCTTTAGGCTTATAAATTTTAATTTAATTAAAAAATAGTCATTTTCTCTATCAACTAATTGATCTTTTTTGTTAATAATTTTTTTTTTAATAAAAAGCATTTGTATTCAGTGGTTTTAAAATCGAACTTCAATCATCGAAAATAAAGATACAATAAAGTAGTCAGATTGACACAATCTATTAGTACCAGTACAAATGATTTTGTGAAATACTATATTAAAATGATTAATTCATTATCATAACTTTATGAACAGACTCATTAGAATCACTCTTAATTCTGAATAAATATATCCCTTTTTTATATTGTGTTAAGTCAATTTCATTACGTGTTGTTTTCTGTAAACATTGCCCTTTGATATTGAAAATTTCAACTGAACGAATCAACTCAGGTCGGTCAATTTTAACGGTTTGAGTCGCTGGATTTGGGAAAATAGAAAATTGACTCGGTGAATCTATCAGGATATCATTTGATCCGGTAGGTCCATTGTATTCAATCACAAAATAGAGTTGATAAACGCCCATAATATCATTCCATTCACCAGCTGTACCAAGATTGTTTGTACCAGCAGGCCAACCTGCTAATGCCATCGCGCCATAGTTTTGATCATTATTCCAGTTATCAGGTTCTTTTGGAAAACCTAAAGAACTGCCACCCCAGTTATAATATGCATTATTTTCTGAAGATCCATCTCCCCCGCCGTTTGTTCCCTGACCTGACCAGAAATGAGTACCCATTTGATCGTTGTTCCCATCCCAAAGCCATATTCCTTCCTGATTCTGATCTGTTGCACCAATCCAAACATAAGCAATACCTCCACCATTAGATACACTTGTGTAATTTGTTGGTATCTGAGCCCCATTGATGATAGCCTGATAAACAGCAGTTTGTTCAGCCTCATTATTGATTTCTACAAGATATCCTCCTCTGCTGACAGCAAATCCAGTAGCATTTTCCCATGTCATGCGTTCCTTAACAACCTCGTATGCTTTGCCTTCGTAAATAAACAAGTAAATATTTTCTGGATTCTTAGCTTTTCCTGAGAGAACTGAAAAAAGCAAAACAAAACATATTACCATATTGACTCGATTAAACATAACAACCTCCATCTCATTTTTTAAGTATTCTAGCAAAAAATACAGATAAAGTCAATTATATTAGCATAGACCTGATAATTTACTTTTTTTAATATAATGATGAATTTTGATTGACAATAAAAGCCTTTTAAATAATGTTAAACAAGTCATAATTCTTTGATTTAAATAAAGGAGTCAACATGATAGTTCAGAAATATTTTGAAGATAGAGTCGAACTCTTAAATAAAGTGCTGGATGAACATCTGGTCAGTAAAGGAGAACAACCAAAAGAGCTCTATACTGCAATGAGATACTCCATATTCAGCGGAGGGAAACGTTTACGCCCTGTTTTGCTTTATGCAACCTATGAAATGTTAAATAGAAGTAATGATCAGGAAATTTTAGATCAGGTATCACTTGCTGCTGCTGCAATGGAAATGGTTCATACCGCCTCTCTGATCCATGATGATCTGCCCTCTCTTGATAACTCCAATGAACGCAGAGGACAGCTCACCTGTCATAAAAAGTTCTCACCCGCAATCGCTATACTTGCAGGCGATGCCCTTCTTACCAAAGCATTCGAAATGCTTGCAAAATTAAATGATAAAGAAAAAGCTGTTAAATGTATCAGAATACTCTGTAATGCAATATCAACACGTGGAATGATTGGAGGACAAACAGTAGATATTTTGTCTTCTAATAAACAAAATATACAAATAAATGTCTTGAAATATGTTCATTTAAAAAAAACAGGAGCTCTCCTTGAAGCGTCCATAAAGCTGGCTTGTGCGTTATATGGTGCTGAAGATAATATGACAAACACGCTTTCAAATTATGCATTAAATCTAGGGCTGGCTTACCAAATTATTGACGATATTCTTGACGATGTCGGTGATTTTGAAATGCTGGGGAAAGAGCCTTATGAAGATTCCAAAAACAACAAATCAACCTATCCTTCCATTATGGGTCTGGATAAAGCAAGAAGAACAGCTGAAAAACTACTTGATGATTCTTACAAAATGATAAAAAATATCCCTAACAATCAGGTTCTGGTTGAATTTGTCAGAATGATTAAGGATAGATTACCTTAGAATAATGGGTCAGATAGAATTTAATAGTGTGAATCATTCTATACCTGAAGTAAAAAAAGATATCTGGAAAAGGATAAATTGTTTTTTTTACCCATTCCTGATTATCAGACCATTTAACTGTCTGTTCAGCTTTATTTGCACTTATTTTGGTGCAGTTTACAGTGGGGCTTCTCCGCTGAACAGTTTAAGTTACTTATTGGCTTTATCTGCTTCCCTCATTGCAGGTGCTGGTTATGTCATCAATGACATCTGTGATATAGAAATTGATAAAATTAACCAGCCTCATCGAATTTTACCATCGGGAAAAATGTCTCTTTTACAAGCACGCTACCTCACTTTGTTAATGGGATTTAGTGGCATAATAATCAGTTTATTCAGCCCCAATTACTGGCATTTAATCATCGCATCAGCAAATCTGTTTCTGCTGTTTATGTATGCTGTCTCATTTAAAAAAAGAGGTTTATCCGGCAATCTGATTGTAGCCTGGTCTGCAGCATCGACTTTTCTGTACGGTGCTCTGAGTAGTACTAAACCGATTAAAGTATTACCCATCATGGTTTTTGCATTTCTTTACACCATTATCAGAGAATGGACAAAAACAATTGAAGATTATGAAGGAGACAAATCTCAAAATGCGAAAACATTAGCGGTCGTTTTAGGAAAAGACAAAGTAGCAAAATGGATCATTATCCCAATTGCGCTCATTTTTTCTAGTATTTTTATTTTTTATTTTACAAAACTGACAAATGCTTTTGTTTTTATAATGCTGAATGTCCTCGTGTTTATTCCTTTGGTCTTTTTCCTGATTGTTTTAAACCGGTCACAACACCCACAGATTGTAAGAAAAATACATCATTGGATGAAGCTAGATATGTTCGTGCTTTTGTTAATTTTTTTTACATCCTATTTATTTTCAGGAATTTACTAATGCATCGTCCAAACCCGTACTTTGAGCACTTTGTTTGCAGAGCAGATAATTCACTGAACAAATGAAGTGTGAACTGAAATCGCTTATTAGGAGATTTTTATGAAAAATGATATATATACCAAACTTATTGAAAAACGCAGACAAAATGCCTGTTTGTTTTGTCTGATTGACCCTGACAAACAAGATATCAAAACAAATGTCAAACTGGCAGAAATTTATCAAAAGAGTAATGCAGATGCCATTTTAATTGGTGGCAGTATTATGATAGAAAAGCACTATGAAGAAAGCATCCGGCAAATAAAACAATCAGTTGATATACCTGTTATCATATTTCCAGGTCTGTTTAATTTTGTAAGCGCTTACGCTGATGCAATTTTATTATTGAGTATGCTTAGCAGCAGAAATCCTCAAGTGTTAATTGAAGAACAAGTCAGATGTGCCCCACAACTTTATCATACCGGACTGGAAAGCATTCCAACCGGCTATCTCTTGGTAGAGTCAGGCAATCTATCATCTGTCCAGTACATGAGTCATAGTATGCCTATACCTCGAAGAAAAAACGATATTGCACTGATTCATGCTTTAGCAGGACAATATCTTGGCATGAAAATGATATATCTGGAAGCAGGAAGTGGCGCTAAAGAATCTGTCCCTGAAGAAATGATTCAGGCTGTTTCATCAAAAATCGAAATACCTCTGATTGTGGGAGGTGGAATCAGAACCCCAGATACAGCAAAACAAAAGGCTGAAGCAGGAGCTGATTTTGTTGTTATTGGAACTGTTTTAGAACAACTGGATGAATACAGCATTGTCAGAGAATTCGCAGATGCTGTTCACAGTGTCAGATAGTAAATAAGGAAATTCTATGATTGATATTCACAACCATATATTGGCAGAACTTGATGATGGTTCTCAAGATTTTGAAACGACCATCGAATATCTAAAACTCATTCAGCAATCAGGCGTTAAGAAGCTTGTTTTTACACCTCACTATATGCCTGGTTTTTATGATAGTACTCAGGAAAAAGTCAAATCAGCATTCAATAAAGTAATGTCTGTTAAGCAACAATATGCTCCTGATGTAGATTTTTTTCACTCAGCTGAAGTTTACCTCAACGGTGAAAATATCATTGATGAAATATATAAAGAAAACCTCTTCATCAATAATTCTCAATATGTACTGATAGAAAATAATCTCAATGGTTTTACGGAAGATTTGTTTCAACTCCTTTATCAGATGAACAGAAAAGGGATGAAGCCCATTTTAGCCCACCCGGAAAGATACCGTGAAATCAAGCAAAATCCAGATAAAGCGGATGATTTCCTGCAAAGAGATGTTTATCTGCAAATTAATACCAGCAGTATTTTAGGTGGTTATGGCAAACAAGTTCAGGATACCGCATTTGAATTAATTGACAGAGGTTGGGCACATTTTCTTGGATCAGATTGTCACTGTCATTCAGGAGTCTATGATTATGCTGAAGCAGTAGATGCCATTAGAGCTGAATTTGATGATAAAATGGCACAGCTTTTATCAAAAACTTTTCCTGAAAAAATGCTAAAAAACGAACATATCCCTCATTTTTATATGAGTAGAAGAGAAACACCTAAAAAGAAAAGCTTTTTTGAAAAATTATTCGGATTTTTTGGAGAATAAATGGAAACATTACTTCTAACTGGAATTACTGGTTTTATTGGTAAAAGTGTGGCAAAGAAACTGATTGGTCATTATGAAATCACCGCTTTAATAAGACCAAAAACAAATAAAAAGCGTTATGCTGAATTTATTGATAAGGTTAATTTTGTAGAGATTGATCTTGGAGATATTAAAAAGTTAAAGCAATTCCTTGAAAAAAAGGCTTTTACCTATATCGTTCATATAGGAGCACTCAGAGGAGGCCGAAAATTCAGCAAGGAAGAATATCAGAGAGCGAATGTATTCGCAACCGAACAGTTAGTGCTAAATGCTGTCAAAAATCAATCTAAACTGCTGTTCTGTTCTTCTGTGGGTGTATTTGGAGCAATTCCCCTGGAATTACCTGCAAATAACTACACACCTAAACAAGAAGATAACTACTATCATTATACAAAAATCAGAAGTGAAGCCATTATTCAGAAATATGTTCTGGCTGGTAACCTGAATGCTTACATTCTAAGACCTGCGATCACATACGGAGGAGAAGATTTTGGATTCCCTTTTACTTTAATCAAACTGATTGACAAAAAAATGCTTTTTTATCCAAATAAACCTGTCAGACTCCACATGACACATATTGATCTGATTACAGAAGCATTTGTAAAAGCGCTAAAATCTGATCATAAAAGTGGTAAAGAATGGATAATAGCAGATGAAAAACCTGTGATTTTTGAAGAATTGATACAATTTATCTCAGAAAAACTTCATCATAAACCATACCCTTTAAACAGAAAAATAGACTCTTCTTTCTTTGAAGCTGGCGAAAAAATAAGTCGGTTCTTTAAGAACGAATTATGGATTAGTCGTTTTGAATTGATTTCAAAAAACTGGTATTATGATGTTAATCAGGTATATGAAGATCTTAACCTGAAACGAGTTAAAACCATCCCAGGCTTTAAACAATCCATTGAATGGTATAAAAAATTAAAATAGGCGGATAAAAATGGCAATACCCATTTTACATTTCTGGGAAAAATATTATGAGAATCCTGATGAAGGATTAGGATCAACTTATGAACGCTTTATCATCAACAGAATTCTATTTAAAACTGTAAAACATTTCAAGATTAAAAGTGTCCTGGAAACTCCCTCTTTTGGATTTACCGGATTAAGTGGCATAAATAGCATGTATATCGCACAGAAAGACTGCCAAATCACGCTAATGGATCATAATCAAAAAAGACTTGATTATATTCAAAGAACATGGAAAGACTTAGAATTGCCATTTACAGGCATTTATACAGAAGATTATTCTTCTCTCCCTTTTGAAGAGAAAACTTTTGATATGTCATGGAATTTTTCTGCATTATGGTTTGTTAATGACCTCTCCGTTTTTCTAAAAGAACTGGATAGAGTCAGTAAAAAAGTCATTTTGCTGATTGTACCGAACCAGACCGGAATTGGATATTTACAACAAAAGTATTTTGGACAGGATGATCTAAAAAAATACCTGAACGAAGACTATATTAAAGTCCATTACATTAAATCTGAAATGAAAAAACTCAAATGGAAACTACTGAGTCATGAATTACTGGATTGTCCCCTATGGCCTGATATTGGAATGTCAAAAGAAGATTTTTTAAAGAAATTGAAACTGTCGTTTTTATTGCCTAAAAAACCCTCAGCACATATAAAAAAAGAACCTGTTAGCATTTTGGATTACTATTCAGGGAAACGACCTGATATGCCAAAAGACTTTGAGAAATTTGAATTTTTTGAAAAAAACGCTCCCCATACATTTAAAAAAATATGGGCTCATCATCAATACCTCCTTTTTGTGAGATAAGAAAGAAAATTGTAAAAAGATGAAGAGTAAATTGTTTAAAATTACGTTTAGTGTTGCGATCGGGTTATTTTTTCTCTATCTTTGGTCTCAATGGATAGATATAAATCTATTGACTTCTTATTTCAAACAAATAAAAATCAGTTTATCTCTGCTAGCATTTTCTTTTTATCTATTCTCATACTGGATTAGAGCATACAGATGGAAAATCCTGCTTTCAACCAGCCAGTCAATAAAACAAAAAGACAGTTTTGCTTACCTTTTGGCAGGAAATTTTATAAATTATCTGATACCGATTCGTGCAGGAGAACTTGCAAAGTGTCTGCTGATTAAAAAAAACTATCAAATCCAGCTTTCAAAGAGTTTTCCATCTGTCTTTATTGACAAATTGTTTGATACTTTTGGTATTTTTGTGATTATTATTCTAATTCCTTTTATACCCATCCAGCTCGATTCTTACCTCTATACACTTATTTTCTTATTAATTGGTGTTTTTCTTTTTGGAGCGTCTATTTTATATTTTGCAACGATACAGGAAGATAAGGTGATAAAATTACTTCAAAGTATCTTCTTTTTCTTTCCAAATCATTATAAAGAAAAAATTCATGAGTTTATTGAGCTATTTATACAGGGTACGGCTATTTTTAAGAATCATTTAAATCTGTTAATCCCTTGTATCCTGCTGACAATATCTTCTGTAGTTTGTGATAGTTTATTCTTTTGGGTATTGTTTAAATCATTCTCGCAATCTATTGATTTCTTCTATGTCCTCTTTGGTTATACATTAATTTACTTAAGCTATATACTACCTCATCCTCCCGCTCAGATTGGTTCAAATGAATTGATCATGGTATTGATTTTTTCAGTTGGTCTTGGATTGAGCAAGGAAATGGTAAGTGCAGTCATGACTTTTTCACACCTGATTACAGGTATAATTGTTGTAGCTGCTGGCCTGATCAGCATAAGCTACGCTGGATTTAAACTAATGGATTTTATAAAAAACGGAGAAAAAAATGAGCCCACAAGCGAATAATTTAGAAATACTGGATAATCTAAAAAACACAAAAACCCTAATTTTAAATGAACTGCATAAAGTAATAATTGGTCAGGATAAAGTGATTGAACAAATCATGATAGCACTTTTTGCCAACGGACACTGTCTCATTGAAGGTGTACCCGGACTGGCAAAAACGCTTATGATATCGACATTAGCGAAAATACTTCAGTTAAAATTCAGCCGCATTCAGTTTACGCCAGACTTAATGCCTTCTGATATCACTGGTACAGAAGTCCTGACTGAGAATAAAAATGACGGATCCAGATACTTTCAATTTATCAAAGGGCCTGTTTTCGCAAATCTGATTTTAGCAGACGAGATTAACCGAACCCCTCCAAAGACTCAATCTGCGCTTTTACAGGCAATGCAGGAGTTTCAAATAAGTGTAGGTAATACAACCTATCCTTTAGCAGCTCCCTTTTTGGTACTTGCGACACAAAATCCAATTGAACAAGAAGGTACTTATCCCTTACCAGAAGCTCAGTTAGATCGTTTTATGCTAAACATTATCATTGATTATCCAGATTTTGAAGAAGAAAAACAAATCGTTATCAGTACTACCAGTAAACATGCTTCAGAACCCAAACCTGTCATTTCTCATGAGGCAATTTTAAACATTCAGTCTGCACTTTATGAGATTCCAATCAGTGATCATGTGCTGACTTATGCAGTTCGTCTGGTTCGTGCCACCCGTCCTGCGAGTAGTGATGCGCCTGACTTTATCAAAAAATGGGTTACATGGGGAGCCGGGCCTCGTGCTTCACAATATTTAATTCAGGCAGCAAAAATCCAGGCGGCACTTGAAGGCAGACTGTCTCCGGCTATCGATGATGTCAGAAAAGTGGCTGATATGGTTCTGAGACACAGAGTATTAGTTTCTTACGCAGCTGAAGCTGATGGGTTTAAATCAAGTCAGATAATTGAGAAATTAATACAGGAAAAAATCAATTAGGCGTACAAGAAATTTATTTTTTCATATTTTAGGTTGACAAGATATATTTCCTTAATTATCTTATCTTTAGTTAGAAAATGAATAAATGATTGTATTTCATATTGTTATGGTATGAGATATACAAGGAGTAATTAAATGAGTACAACAGCTGTTTTAGGATGTCTCTTTGGAGATGAAGCGAAAGCAAAAATTGTTGATGTTTTAGCAAGTGATGCTGATATTATCGTTCGCTTTCAGGGAGGAAGCAACGCTGGTCACACGATTCAGTTTGATAATCATAAATTTGTCATGCACCTGATACCTTCTGGTATCTTTCATTCAGAGAAAAAATGTGCTCTGGGATCTGGTGTTGTAATTGATCCTGTACAGCTTGAAAATGAGATGTCTGCTCTTGTTGAAAAAGGTATCACTTTCAAAGGCCGTTTCTTTATCGATGAAAGGGCTTCCATTGTACTTCCAATCCATAAATTGTTAGATGAGAAAGTAGAAACTCTTGCTGGTGCAAAAAAGATAGGCACTACTAAAAGAGGAATTGGTCCCTGCTATTCTGATTCTATTTCACGATTAGGTTTGAGAATCTGTGATTTAAATGACCTTGATTTTATATATTATCGTTTATCTTTTCTTTATCAGTATCACAACATTCAAATTGATGATGTAGAACTCAAAGAACAATCTGATTCTCTATACGCTTTCGGACAGAGAGTCAATGATTATAAGGTTAATTTGCCTTATTTACTCGATCAATATTATAAAGATAATAAAGATATTCTCTTTGAAGGCGCACAGGGGACTTTACTGGATATCTATTTTGGTACATATCCTTATGTAACCTCTTCTCATACTGTATCTGGTGGAATTTCAGTGGCAACCGGGTTTCCTCCAAACCAGATTGACCTGCTGATAGGAGTATTTAAATCTTATTTTACTCGAGTAGGTTCAGGTCCATTTCCAACTGAACAAGACAATCCTGTTGGCGAACAAATAAGAAAACAAGGAAACGAATATGGTTCTACAACTGGTCGTCCGAGACGTTGTGGCTGGTTTGATGTAGTCGCAGCCAAATTCTCAGTGATGATTAATGGAATTGACAGTGTAGCACTTACGTTACTTGATGTCTTAAGTGGACTGGATGAATTAAAAATCTGTACAGGATACAAAATCAATGGACAGATGATCAATGAATTCCCCTCTGATCAGCGTATTCTGGAAAATGCAGAGCCCGTTTATATCTCCATGAATACATGGACTGAAGATATTTCGCAATGTAAAACCTGGGAATCTTTACCGCTTAATGCCCAATTATATGTCAAGAAAATCGAATCCTTGCTGGAAATTCCTGTCTCTATCGTTTCTGTAGGGCCAAAAAGAGATCAAACCATATTTCTTATGTCTCAGGAGTAAATAATGAAAAGAATCTTTTTTGTTCTGTCTATGTTGATATGTCTTAAATTATCAGCACAACCGGTAAATTACGTCGGACCTGACTTTGCTCAGGGTTTTTATGATCAATATTCAAAAAACTTTCTTAACTCAGACATGGCAGGTCGAGGTCATACAGGGATTGCTTTAACAGGTGGAGCTGATTATGGTATTCACAATCCAGCCTCAATGCTCGATAAATATGCAAGTCTGAATATGGAGTTTATCGTTAAAGGTAACATAAAAGAGTTTAACCAATATGACAACCACAAATACCAGTCTCCTGCTCCTATCGGATCTTTAGCATTAACGTTTAAACCTCTTCACAACACTCATTTTGGATTATCTTATTCATTAGTCAATTCATTAAAATACTACAGTTTTGTCAGATCAATTCCCCAAATTGGGACAACAGTAGATTATCAGCCTACTTATGAAAATCATCAGTTTACACTGACAACATCACAAGAGATTAATGAGCATTTATCAGTAGGAATCAATTCTATACTCAATATGCAAAATTTTGGAGAATATAGAAATGAAGGAAAAGTTGATTTGTTAAGATTTCGTCGCTATTTCTTTCGTCTTCAACCAGGAATTTTGTACCAGAGCCAAACATTCAATGCAGGCTTAAGTTATATTCATTCAGCAGATGTTGATTACAAACATAAATATGTAGATTATACAATGACAATTCCATCAGAAATTAAAGCTGGAGTAAGTATCAATTTACCTAAGGAATTTTTCATAATGGCTGAAACAGATTATACGATGTACAGTGAACAGGCTAACTATATGAAAGATCAAATGATACTTAAACTTGGAACTGAAAAGCGTTTTGGCAATCCATTCCAGATTGTTGGAGATTATTCGCTTAAAGCGGGATTCATCTATAGCCCAAAAATATTTGAAGGAAGTTACCATGTCCCTAATTATTCAGCTCCTGATATGAGTGAATTTCATTATGATTTCTATGCAGCTATTCCATCCACAGGAAATATCAAAACTGCTGACATGGGTTTACTGACAGTAGGTACAAGTGTTCGCATAAAGAAAGATGTAGAGTTAAATATAGCCTATATATCTGCAATAATGGGAGATATAAAACTAAATCAATTTATGACTTCCTTAAAATTTGATCTTGCTGTTTTTAATAATCTAAAAAAATAAAAAAAAAGCTTGCATCAAGTATTGATTTATGCTAATATTTTTTTATAAATATAGCGTGAAAGAATGCAAATAACTAAATGCAAACTGGGAAAAAAGGAAATGATTATTACTAAATACATCATTTTAAATGGGTTACAACTGTTTACAACAGAGTGGAGGTCGTTTAATGAGTCCAAAAATTGTTTATATTAATTCAGGTAAAAGCTCTGATTTAAAAGATTCAGGCAATGATTCATATCATTTATGTACGAGTGATTTTATAACAGAAATGAATCAGAACAAACTTACCAAAGAATTTGATTTTTTTGTTTTTGAAGATTATAAGCTTTTTTCTAATACTCATATAGATAATCTAATGACTAATCAACCCATTTTTTTCTATTATTCTGATTTCTATCAGCTTGAATCAGGCATTAACAAATCTGATAAGCATACAATATCTGCTCTATTCAAAGAGACTATTGGTGAACACAACTTCTCTCATTTTCTTAATATTCATACTTTAATACAAAGTGAATTTTGCAATAGTCCCTATAAATCAGTAAACTTTTCTTTCAAATCTTCACTGGAAGATATTGAATACGCAACCCAGTTACTTGAGAAGTTTGTGAATGCGATCTTTAATACAATATCAAATCTGGAGTTTTTTGAGTACAATCTGATATTACGTGAATTGCTTACTAACGCAGTTAAACATGGCAACAAACTTAATAAAGAAAAAAATGTCATGCTCACAATCTTCTTCAAAAATTCTGAAAAGACTTTGGGTTTTGCTGTGCAAGATGAAGGTCCGGGTTTTAATTATGCAAAGCATTTACAATCAATTGAAAAAGATGAACTTAGAATTAATGAGCGGGGTTTGTTTCTGATCAATGAATTCTGTAGTAATATATTCAACCGTAACAATTTAATAATAGTAGAAATAAAGAAATAATAGAGGGAGGGCACATGGAAGCCATTGTCAAAGAAAATACAATTGAATTTGTTGCAAAAACAAATTTGGTGGCATCTAATCTGGATAACCAGCTAAGCTTAATCAAAGATACCCTGTCAAAAAATCCCAGTGTTGAAACAATTGTATTGAATCTGGGCAACGTTACTGAGATAGATTCAATGGGTATTAATCTAGTGGTTGGACTTTATAAACAGGTTCATGCAGAAAACCGTAAGTTTACGGTTACGAATACTTCCCGCGCAATTTTAAATTTATTCAATCTTTTTAAATTAACCTCATATTTTGAAGTATCCTAATTAATTAAGGAGGGTGTTCATGGTCGGTCAAGATCCTGAAATGTTACAAATGTTTTTAGAAGAAGCCAATGAACATTTAAGTAACCTGGAACCAGATTTATTATTACTTGAATCAAATAAAGATAATCCTGAGCAAGAACTTATCAATCGCATATTCCGTGCAGTCCACAGTTTAAAAGGTTCTGCAGGCTTTTTTGGATTTGAAAATATCACTTCCCTCAGTCATGTAATGGAAAGTTTGCTCTCTCTGGTCAGAGATGGGAAATTGGTACCAACTTCAAATATGATAACAACCTTGTTACAAGGAACTGACTTACTCAATCAAATGATTGCTGATATTGATAATAGTGAAAATATTGATGCTGTCGCCATTAAAGAAAAATTAAATCAGTTACTTTCTGGCGATACTGATCTTGAAATGGTAGAAATACCTGTAGAAGATAAAGAAAACTTACCAGATAAACTTTCTAAACAATTCCAGATTCCTGTCTCTGAATTAAAAAAGGCTTTGGCTCATGGCCATTTTTTATATTCTGTTCATGCATACACCAATAAAGATATGAAAGAAAAAGGGAAAACTCCTCTGGATTATCTTAAAAATATTGAAAAATTAGGGAATCTGATTGGTTCTTACGCTGACCTTTCTACTATTCACGGTTTAGATGATTCTGTAACTGATAATGAAATGTCTTTTGTTTATCTCTTCTCTTCTGTACTTGAACCAGATCTGATTGCTATCGGACTTGAAGTTGATGAATCTCAAATCCAGACTTTGGAAATCCCTGAATTTGTTGAAAAAGAATTCCAGGTTCTTCATAAACCGTCACAAGATGTCATTAAACAAGATGAAAAACCGGTAGTGACACAACCAAAAAAAGAAATAACTCAACCTGTTACCAAGGAAACTGTCATTGAAAAAACAGTTGAGCCTGTTAAAATTCATGAAGAAATTAATGAAGTCAAACCCATTGAGAATACGGTAGAAACTATTCTTGAAGCGAAGTCTCAGCCTTCCTTAAAAAAAGAAGCAACCCAACAAAAAGAAACTTTAAGAGTTTCTGTATCTTTATTAAATGATTTGATGGCTTTTGCCGGTGAGCTTGTCTTAGCTCGAAATCAGTTGCTTAGAATGGCTTCTGATGCGGCTAAAAATGTGCCTGGATTATCAGCTGTGCTTCAGGACATTGATATGACAACTTCTGTACTTCAGGAAAAAATCATGAATACCAGAATGCAGCCGATTTCTCTGGTTTTCAACAAATTTCCTCGTATGATCAGGGAATTGGGAACTAAACTTAATAAAAAATTACAACTTGAAACAACCGGTAATGAAGTGGATCTCGACAAATCTATTATAGAAAATCTGTCCGATCCATTAACCCATCTGGTTAGGAATTGTGCTGATCATGCGATTGAACTACCTGAAGACAGACTTAAAAAAGGGAAGCCGGAAGTAGGCACAGTTTGGTTGAAGGCTTATCATGAAGGTGGTAAAGTAAACATTGATGTTATTGACGATGGAGCTGGTATTGATGCTAAAAAAGTCCTCAGAAAAGCCCTTGAAAAAAATGTGATAACAGAGGCAGATGCGAAGAAATTAACTGAAAAACAAATACTTGAACTGATTTTTGCTCCTGGATTCTCGACTGCAGATCAGGTTTCTGATGTATCTGGTCGTGGTGTCGGGATGGATGTTGTTAAAACAAACATTGAAAAACTGGGCGGATCTGTCAGCCTTGATTCCAAACCGGATCATGGAACGACTGTCAACTTAAAACTACCACTAACGCTCGCTATTATCCCTTCTCTAATCATAAAAACAGAAAATATGCACTTTGCTTTACCTCAGGTGGCATTGAAGGAACTTGTCAGAGTTAAAAAAGGAGATACTCACCGTAGAATTGAAAAAGTGAATGAATCCCCTGTACTAAGACTCAGAAATAAGTTACTTCCAATTGTTTACTTAAATGAAGTTTTGGGAATTTCAAAAAGAAATGAAGATTTAGAGATAACACGAGTACTTGTTTTAAAACATGATATCAATGAGTTTGGTCTTGTTGTGGATGAAATTGTTGGAAATGAAGAAATTGTTGTGAAATCAATCCCACATTTTTTCAAGACATCTACTTGTTATTCAGGTACAACAATTATGGGTGACGGGTCAGTATCTCTTATTCTTGATATTTCAGGTATTGCCAATAAAGCAAAATTGAATTTTAATTCGATAAAAGAGCAGGAAAAAGCGATTAAAGTTGAAGAAGAAATTGAAACAAAGGTATCAGCTGAACATCAGAATATTCTGCTTTTTGAAAATGCTGAACAAGAATTTTTTGCATTAAATCTTGATTTAATCAAACGTATAGAAAAGCTGGAAAACTCTAAGTTTGAAATGGTTGGAGAAAAAGAATATATCGAACATGAGAATAAGAGCCTGAGAGTAGTACGCCTGGAACATTATTTACCAGTTCGCTCTCGCCAATCTCAAAATGAATTTAGATATGTAATTATTCCAAAATTACTTGAAACACCAATCGGAATTATTGCTCATAAGATTATCGATTCTCTTTCTGCCCAAATTCACATTGACACGGAAAATATCACATCTAAAGGTTTAATTGGGTCTGCACTGCTTGATAATAAACTGGTTCTTTTCCCTGATATTTATCAAATAGTAGAAATGGCAGAACCTGAAAAAACATCTCTTAAGACTCATAATGAAAATGCAAAATATAAAATCTTAGTTGTTGAAGACACTTCCTTCTTTAGAACGCTTGAGAAACAATATTTTGAATCTGCAGGTTATGTTGTTGAGACAGCCTTTGACGGTCTTGATGCTTTGAAAAAGATAGCCAGTAAACACTATGATCTGTTTATAGTCGATCTGCTGATGCCTCGTATGGACGGATATGAGTTTACCCGTGAAGTCCGAAAAAATGCTAAATTTATCAACACACCTTGTATCGCAGTTACCACATTAACCAGTGAAGATAGTCGCATTAAAGCAAAAGAAGCCGGTTTTGATGCCTATGAAATCAAAATTCATAAGGATAAACTGCTTGACACTGTCAAATTACTCTTAAACGCAGAAAAGTTCGAATAAATAGTCTTTTTAAAGCGGTATAATGCTCAAGCAATATACCGCTTATTTATTTTTTACACAGAATATTGGATAATTACCTTCACTAATCTATTAAATCAAACAAAAAACTATATTAATGATGAGAATGGTGTTTTTATAAACTCAGGAGTAAAATGAATCTTAGCTTAACATATGCATTTATTGCACTGTTTCTTTGGGGAATACACGGACCTGCAGGTCGCTTTCTTGCGTTGCAGGGTGTTGACATGTACTTTGTATTTGCTGCTCGTTTCTGGATTGGCAGTCTGGTCTTTTTTCTTTATCTTTTTTATAAAAAAGCTTTAAATTTCTCATGGAGTAATCACTGGAAAACAGTTCTTTTTGTTTCACTCATTGGTGTTTTTGGTAATTCTCTGGTCTATCATCTAGCCTTAATATATTTACCCGGGACATTTGTCATGATATTAGAAAACCTTTCACCACTGTTTGTATTATTTGCCTCCTACTTTTACATGAATATAAAGCCCAATCGCAAAGAAATTCTCGCATTATTGTTTTCTTTTTTAGGAATACTATTGATTGTTTCAGGAAAAGATAAATTTCCAGAATTACAGTCAGGTTATTATAAAGGCATCCTACTTGGTTTACTGACTGGATTGTCCTTTGGAGCTTATACCTATTACTCAGGACAATTTGTAAAACCCTACAGACATACACCAATTCATATTATCCAATTCTTATTGAAAGTATTTATCATATCCAGTGTTTTAGGAACTCCCTTTTTAATCTTTAGTCAGTCGAAACCTCATACGACCATCCAGTGGTTTTGGATTTTTGAAATGGGAATTTTTCAGTCAGGATTTGCTTACTTATTCTGGAATTACGCATTGGCTCATTTGAAAACCAATATCGTGTCTATACTGTTTTTATTGACCATTTTATTTACTACAATTAATGAAATTCTGTTTCTTAACCTGAAGCTAAACTGGTATTTAATAACAGGTGCCATGTTCATTATAATTGCAGGTTACATAACCTCAATACAAAAAAAAATGTAGCATAGACTACCCGCTTGAAACGAATTCCAGACATTTGATATTATGCTTGTTGAAGTGTTATAGCTTAAGTAACCAGCTGACCTAAATCCTGCTATCCTCATTTTGATCTCAGAGATAGATAAATGTCCAGGAAAAATCATTGACACAAAAGATTATTTATGATATTATGGCAACAAATAAAAAATTAAAGATATGGAGGACAAATGAACTATCGTATTTTATCAATCAATCCGGGTTCAACATCTACAAAAATTTCAGTATTTGATGATGATAAAGAAATTTTCATCAAAACCTTAAGACATGATCCGGCAGAATTAGACAAGGTAGGTTCAATTCTTGAGCAAGATCAATTCCGTAAAGCATTGGTGATTGAAGCAATGAAAGAAAACAATGTGGAACCTTCAACGCTTGATGCAGTTGTTGGACGTGGTGGTTTAGTTCGTCCTGTTCATGGAGGAACTTATAAAATTACGCAGAAAATGTTGGATGATTTAAAAGATCCACATATCTGGGGTAGAATTCATGCATCAAATTTAGGCGCTTTTATTGCTAAATCTATCGCTGATGAATTAAACATTCCCTGCTATATCGTTGACCCTGTAACAGTAGATGAGTTTGAAGATATTGCTCGTATCTCTGGTGTTCCTGAAATAGAAAGAAAATCTTTGTTTCATGCCTTAAATATTCGCTATACAGCCCGTCAATTAGGGAAAAAATTAAACAAAAAGTTTGAGGAAACCAACATGATTGGTGCTCACATGGGTGGAGGAATCTCTGTTGCAGCAATTAAACAAGGAAATGTCGTTGACGTAAACAATGCACTTTTAGGTATGGGACCATTCTCTCCTCAGAGAGCTGGTGCATTACCAATTGGTGATGTCATGGATATGGCTTTCAGTGGCAAATATACAAAAAAAGACCTTGCAAATTATTTTACCAAAACAGCTGGTTTGATGGCCTATTTAGGAACTGATGACGGCAGAGTAGTTGGTGAAAGAATTGAAGCCGGTGACACTGAAGCGAAAAGAATTTTTGATGCGATGATCTACCAGGTAGCAAAAGAAATTGGTGCATGTGCAGCGGCATTATCAGGCAAAGTAGATGGTATTTTCTTAACTGGCGGTTTAGCTTATGGCAAATATTTCACAGAAGAATTATCAAAACGCGTAGCGTTTATCGCACCCGTATATATTTTCCCTGGTGAATTCGAAATGGAAGCCCTCACACAAGGTGGTGTACGTGTTCTAAAGGGTTTGGAAGAAGCAAGAGAATATTAATACTGATCATTTTATACTTTGAAAAGCCTCTGAAATCAGAGGCTTTTCTTAATTTTGGTATGTTTCATGCATATATAAAATCTGAGGATTTTAAAAATAAAAAAGAGGAAACCTGTTATGAAAAAAAACTTACTCCTTTTATTAGGCTTATTATTCATAAGCTTGTCACTTAATGCAATCGATAAACTCATTTTAATCGATCTTTCAAAAATAAGCAATTTAAATGTGCTGGAAGAATTAAAAATCAATGTTGTGATGCAAAACAATGAAAAAGTGCTATGCGTAACGGAACATACAAAAAGTCTAGATGACAATAACATCGAGTATAAGCTCATTTCAGATGATATCATCAATGATCCGGTATATATCCTAACCTCTCGTATTCATGTAGATATCAGTGCTTCCTTTCAATCCAAAAACATTGTTTTAAACGATCAAAGTCAACTTATCATTAAAGACAATTCATTATCAGAGCTTGACTTATTAAAGAAAAACATAAAAGCAGTGAAAATTGAAAGAACTGCCAGATTATATAAAAATGAAAAAACACTTTATCAAAATGATATAAAAAATCCTTTACCTGTCGATCAAAATGTGATCAATTATATCAATGCAGACTCAATTGCCGCTTTTGTTCAACATTTACAAGATTTTCAAACCCGATATGCTTTACATCCAAATCGTTTTACTGTCTCAGAATGGATTAAGAATCAGTTTATCAGAATTGGCTATACAAATGTTATCGTTGATTCATTTTATCATAGCGGATATCAAGTTTGGCAAAAAAACGTTGTTGCGGTTATGCCTGGCTCTGAGTTAACAGATCAGTATGTCGTAATCGGTGGTCATCATGACTCAATTGTCAATTCTGGCTATGATGATGCGATGATCTTTGCACCAGGAGCTGATGATAATGCCTCTGGAACTGCTGCTGTATTTGAAATTGCCCGTGCAATGAAACTTGCGAACTACCAGAGTAAAACCAATATACGTTTCTGCACTTATGCAATGGAGGAATTTGGGCTTTGGGGCAGTAAATTTGACGCTTATGTTTCAGCTCAAAATCAAATGAAGATTAGAGCGATGATAAACAATGATATGATTGCCAGCCAAATCTCTGATAACTGGGAAGCACACCTACAAACATATACAGGCGGAGATTTTTTAACTCAACTTGCGATCCATTATATTGAACAAATGCCCAATCTTTCGTACAGAATCAGTAATACCAATACTGCTGGCTCTGATTCCTGGTCTTACTGGACAAATGGTTATCCGGCTATCTTTTTAGCTGAAAGTGAATTCAGCCCATATTATCATTCCTTCAATGATATTACAGATTATTGTAATTTTCCTTACGCACAACAAATGGTTAAGCTTGGTGCTTCTATGCTGATGTATATGTCAGAAATACCCACCACGCCTGAAAATTTTGTCCTTAGGAATGTTGGAAATGGTTCTCAGATTCAGGCAAGCTGGTCAGCAATACCAGATATTGGTGATGTTGATTACAGAGTAACAGTTTATGATGAAAATGATAATCTGGTAATGAATTACATGACTAATCAGACCCTTATAATAGTCAATAATCTAACAGAAGGTAATCTTTATAAAATCCAGTTAAATGCCATTATTGATGAAGTCTCTTCACTTGTTCTTGAAAGACAAATCAGACCTGCCAGCATCCCACAAATGGTATCAAATTTTCACATTTCTCCGACTTGGTCTGGGATCCAAATCAACTGGGATGCAAATCAAGAATTGGATGTTCAAAATTATCGGATTTATGTCTCAGATAATGAAACAACACAAGGCAATTTGTTAACAGAATTACCAGCATCTACCATTACCTATTCAACAAACCCTTCAAATCCTGCTATATTAAAATATTACCGAATGACTTGTAAAGATTCTGATGGCAACGAAAGTGAAGTAAGTCAGGCAATTGGTGCACGTCCTTATACGATGGGGCATGGGATTTTAGTACTTGATGACACATTTAATGGAACAGGAACAGTTGTTTTCCCTACAGATGAACAGGTGGACAACTATTACAACCGCTTATTCAGTGCATATCCAGTTGATCAGATTGAGCTGTCTTCACTAAACCGTGATTTAAACATTTTCGATCTCTGTGCTTTTTCAATGGTTTTTTATCATAGAAATACTTCAAACTCCAGTGATATTATTCCTTTCACACCTGTTCTTGCTGATTATCTTGATAATGGGGGTAAATTAATCATATCAGCTTATAAACCATCTCAGATTTTTAATACTTATCCTGGTTACCCAGCTAATTTCCCTTCAGGCACGTTTGTCAGAGATTATCTCAAAATCCAATCATCTGAATTAAATACTGCTGCCCGTTTTCAATCTGCGCAACCTTTAAGTCAAAATTATGCTGTTGTAAGCTGCGATACGACTAAAACCCATATCAATATGCAGTACAGACTTAAAGACATCGAATCACTCACTCCTTCTGGACAAGGAGTAGCTGTCTATGCATACGAATCAGGTTATGATAACTCAGCTACACAGGCTGTAATGGATGGTCAAAAAACAGGAGTATTATACAACGGGACTGATTTTAAAACTTTAACATTGAGCTTTCCATTATACCAAATGAAAGAAAATGAGGCACAGGCTCTTATCAATAATACAATTTCACTCTTTGGGGGCATCAACACCACAGATTCTCACATAGGCACAAAACCTGTAACAAGCTATCTTAAGCATAATTATCCTAATCCTTTCAACCCAGTTACTCACATTTCTTATGTACTGACAAAACAAGAAAATGTTGAAATCAACATATATAACGTAAAAGGACAACTGCTCAAATCATTTAAAAATGGATTACAAAACCCAGGAGACCATCAGATAGTTTGGGATGGAACTGATGATTCTTCTCACCAGGCTCCCTCTGGTATCTATTTCTATACATTAAGTCTAAACGGGAAAAATATACAGGCTAAAAAAATGCTGTTACTAAAATAGACAAAAAACCTCTTTATCTATAAAGCCAGTCATTTGGACTGGCTTTTTTATTTATTTAACAAGTTTTATCTTTAATTAAACAGATTTATGTATTACACTCCTATTTATTTGAGAAATGGACTTGTAATCAGATTGTTTCAATATAGTATTTTAATAGTTTTCTACAGGACAGATAAGAGTTTCATATGATATTGATCCTATTTTTTAAAAAGATTCATCAAGTGTAAAAACAAAGAATTTAATGATATACTGCCAGCTAAAAAATGATAAAATAATATTTTAAAAAAATCTATAGAGTAAAATCGTATTTTTTCTTTCATAACACCCCTCAAACAATAGATTTAAAATATTATTGGTATCAATCAGATATAAAAATATAATTGAAAATCAACTTAGAATTAGTCATACCTTATTCAAACAATGAAGAAAGTAATACACAAACAAAATGATTGACATAATCTTGTTTAAATACAAAATGACTAAATTGTCATATTGTGTAAGTCATAATAGTAAAATAAATAGTAAGCTAGGAGTTTATAGTGATTTTTATTGTCAGATTATTATCAATGCTGTGCAGCTTGTATGTCTATGTCTTAATCATAAGAGCAATTATATCATGGTTTTCCCCTGATCCTTACAATCCTCTGTACAGAGCTTTGATCAATATTACAGAGCCAGTACTGGATCCATTCAGAAGAGTTTTACCTGCTTTTGCAGGAATGGATCTATCTCCTATTGTCGTTATTCTGATTATAGAATACATCATTAAAGGCATGGTTTTACCTTTTATTGCAGGTTTTTAAAATAATTTTTAAAAAGAGGAATATATGAACGAAAAATTTGATTTAACACCGGTTGAAATCAGACACAAAGACTTTTCTTCTTCACTTTTTGGATTTAATAAAAATGAGGTACGTGACTATCTGGAAATGTTGTCAACCCAGATTGAAGATTTAATCTCACAAAAATCAGACTCTAATGATCCATACAAAAACAATATTTTTGATGACAGATCTCAATCTGCTCTTGTTCTTGAACAACTTCAAAAAAAAGAAGAATTAATTAGCAAAACACTGATTCAGGCAGAAAACACAAAAAATGATATCATCAGAAATGCCAATAAAGAAGCAGAAAATATCATCCGTAGTGCTGAACTAGCAGCTAAAAAAGCAATTGATGATACAAAACAATACATCAATGCATTACAACATCATTTTGTTAATCTGAAAGAAAGCAAAAGACAGTTTTTAATGGAAACTCATGCTCAAATTAAGACTTTTATACAGAGAATTGAACAGGACCCATTAATGAATAGTGCAAGAGAATCAGAAATGGATACACAATTTAATCAGGCAAGCTCAATTAAAACGGAGAATATAAATGCAGACAACCATTGATCAAAGCATTAATTTTCTCAAATCAAAAATTCCATTTACTCCCCTTGCTGGTATCATTCTGGGTACTGGATTAAATGCACTCGCTACTGAAGTAGAAAACAGTATTGAAATTCCTTATGAAGACATTCCTGGTTTTGTAAGATCAACTGCTCCTTCTCATCAAGGAAAACTCATTGCCGGATATCTTTCAGACGTACCAGTTTTAATGTTGCAAGGTAGATTTCATTATTATGAAGGATATAGTATGATTCAGGTCACTTATCCGGTTCGTGTGATGAAAATGCTTGGAATTGAATATCTCTTTGTCACCAATGCAGCAGGTAGTCTCAACCCCAAAATGACACCAGGTTGCCTGGTTATGCTCTCAGATCACATCAACATGATGGGCACGAATCCTTTGATAGGAGAAAACTGGGAAGATTTCGGAGAAAGATTTCCCAGTATGCATGAGCCATATCATCATGAACTTCAGGAAATTACCCGAAAATTTGCTGTTGAAAACAATATCAATCTTCAAGAAGGAGTTTATTGTGCAGTAAGCGGTCCTTCTCTGGAAACAAAAGCGGAATGCAAACTCTTTGCTTCTCTCGGAGCTGACCTGGTTGGAATGTCAACGGTACCAGAAGTAATTGTTGGCATTCATGCAGGATTGAAGATTCTGGCAATATCTGTTGTTACAAATCTGAGTAATATTTTCCATAGTGAAGCACATAGTCAGGAAGAAATCAGGGAAAATGCCCTCAAAGCATCAGATAACCTTATCAATATTTTAAAAAATACAATAAAAGAACTGAACAAAAGGAGAAATAAGTAATGGCAGCAGAAAGCTTACCAAAAGAAAAATTAAAACTTTACGAAGATGCTTTACTTAAAGAGAGAGAAGAATCCCTCAAGCTGATTGCCGAAATGGGTGATTTACAAAAAAAAGGTTCTAAAGACAGTGCAGGAGATTTGTCAAGTTATGCCTTTCATCAGGCAGATCAAGGAACAGACACTTCTGAATTGGAAAAACAGGCTTACCTCCTTGATCAGGAAAGTAAAAAATTAAAATTAATAAATGAAGCACTCAAACGCGTTTATGAGAGATCTTACGGTATCTGTGAAATCTGTGGAGATTACATTCAGGAAGCACGTTTGAGAATTATTCCTTATGCACGTTTTTGTGTTGACTGTAAATCAAAAGAAGAAAAGAAGAAAAAAAAATAGATATGAGATTATACGACTGGCTTAAATACCTTTGGATTTCATTGACTATTATCATTCTCGATCAGATCACAAAATTGCTGGTCAGGATAAAAATGCCCGATAACTCAATAGAAGTCATTGGTAATCTTTTTAGACTCACCCATGTTCAAAACACTGGTGCAGCTTTCAGTTTAAGTTTTGGTAGTCCTTTAACTAACAGAATCGTCTTTATAAGCATAAGCTTTATTTTCCTGATTCTTCTAGTGTATATCATGAATAAAAGTAATTCCAAAACGGAGTTACTCGCTTATTCACTGGTTATTGGGGGAGCTGTTGGAAATCTACTGGACAGAATCATACTCGGCAGTGTAACAGATTTTCTCGATGTTGATTTTCCAGACTTTATTATGCATCGCTGGCCAATATTCAATATCGCAGACAGTGCAATTGTCATTGCAATCACAATCTTATTAATATATTATGTATTCTTTGAAAAGAAAACATTGGAGGTTAAATGAAAAGGCTAATTTTATCAATAGCCATTATGGTATTACTATTACCCTTATTTGCACAGACCATCACTCCAATTGCAAATATTCAGGATAGTATTTCCTATTATAACAACCGCACGGTTACTATTCAGGGTATCGTGACGATTGGCGCAAGAACAATTCATGCCAGCCAACTGAGAGCTTACATTCAAGACAGTTCAGGTCGTGGAATGATGCTATACAATGGCAGCATTACTGCTGAACATACCAGTAAAATTGTTAGAGGTTATGAACTCAAAGTTACAGGTAAAGTAACTGAATATCAAGGAGTGACAGAAATCACTAATATGACTTCAATCGAAGAAATCGATCGAGGTCTGCCATTACCTGTTATCCCTTTGACCATCGAACAAGCTCAAAACTATCAGTACTATGAAGGTACTTATGTAAAATTATCTGGTTCACTTACTGAAAACCCTTATGTTACTTCTGATGGCGGAGCGAATATTACAATTGAAGATGACACGAATAAAACAATTGTTTATAGAGTCTGGCCATCTACAAATATTGACTACTCAAATTTAACTGCAGGGATACCAATTGATGGTTATGGAGTTGTTAGCATTTATAGTAATGCCGCCCAAGTCCTGCCGGCTTATCAGTCAGATTTTGTCATCAGACTAACTGAACCGCTCGTTAATAATATTCAGCATAGCCCTGTCAATCCTTTTATAGATCAACCAATCATAGTTACTGCTAAAATTATTGACTACAATGGCACTATCGATAGTGCAAAAGTCTTTTACAGAATGGATACTGAAACTGATTTTACTCGCATAGTCAATATGACCCATACATCAGGTAATGACTATTCAGTTACTTTGCCTGCCTTCAATACCTTATCCAATGAAGAAGGTGATTATTATATCTATATCAGCGCATGGGATAATGATGGTATTCAGGTAGATTCACCGACTCATAGAATTACTGTCCTTAAAAGAAAACCTGTTGTCAGCAATATCAGATTTTTAAACCAGCCAAATGCCGGAGAAGATTTAACTGTTCAAGCCAATGTTGCCGATTCTGATGGCAGAGTCATTGCTGTAAAAGTGCTTTATTCTACAAATTACAGTCAGAATTATACAGAAGCGGTTATGGACAGTGTTGCGTTAAATATATACGAAGCGATCGTACCTGGACAAAAAGCAGGGACCATTTTAAATATCAAAATATGGGCTGAAGATGATTCTTTACTCACCACTATAGCCGATTCTTTTGATAATGGTCAGCCAGCACGATATGTATTCCCTGTAACCACACATAAGGCTGTTTTAAAAGTAACGCCTAAAGTATATAACATCTATAATGGAGATCAGATTGAAATTGGTTATTTCTTTCAATCAGATGATAAAGCAATTATCAGGATTTATAACGGTGAAGGAAAACTGGTTACAACACCTGTTAGTACTGTTAGTGGTAATACTAATGGTATAAATTTCTACACATGGAATGGTAAAGATAAAAATCATCAACATGTAGAGCCAGGTCTTTACATTTGTCATCTAGAAGTAACCGAACGAGCAACCGGAGATAAAAAAACATATCAGGTGCCAATCGTCATCGGAATGAAATTGAAATAAGGAGGAAGCAATGAATAAAATACGCTTAATAATCTGTCTGAGTCTGATTGCAGTTCTTCCATTATCTGCAATTTTTGATGATTACGAACCTTCTGTCAGAGCCAGAGCAATGGCTGGCACATACACAGCTACCAGTGATGCCTATGATGGCATATTCTATAACCCTGCAGGCCTTTCCCTTGCAGGAAACCAGTATGGCGGTGCTTATACCCAATTATTCGGAAATAGTTTTACAGGCCTAACTACTATTGGTGGCACTTATGCGACAAACAAACTTGGAACGCTTGCCTTTGCTTATCAGGATATGTCAGTAGAATTTGAAGACGTCAATCTGATGAGCGAAAGAACCTACGCTTTAGGTCATTCTATTTGCTTGAATAAAGATGTAAATTCAGAAATCTATTTTGGTTACTCAGCGAATATTTACAATCTCAGCTTTGATGAATTAGGCAGTCAGACAAGTGTTGGATTTAATGCCGGTGCAATTGCCATCTTACATACACGTACCAAATTAGGATTCAATGTAACAAATTTCAATAATCCAAGAATCGGTGATGAAAACGAACACGAATTACCTCAGAGACTGGCTGCAGGCATTGCATACATCCCTTATCAGGGTGTTACAACTGCCTTTGATATCAAAAAGACCTGGAATGGTGACAGTGAGTATCATGCCGGCGTTGAAGTTGAAGTTCATCCTATGCTTCTCATCAGAACCGGTGTAAGAAACAATCCAGCTGCTTATTCTTTTGGAGCTGGTATCAGACCTTACAAAGGACTTGCAGTTGATTATGCAGTCAATACCCATTCGGTTTTAAATCCTACTCATCATTTTGGTTTATCACTTAAATTCTAAATATCAGAATAAATACCCCCTCTCTTTCCAGGGAGGGGATTTACTTTTTAAAAGAGTGAAGGAAAATGTTCTCTGAAACTCCTGTTATCAGAAATAAAGTTGTTACGTAAGCTACCTGCTTGCGAAAAAATAATAAGTGTCTGTATATTGATAAAAGAGTAAAAGAATTGCTCTTCTGTTAATATATTGGTGGATCAGATTTTGGGGGAAATATGGCGAAACTGTTTGGGAGTGATTATCATGAACATTCAAATACCTGGTATTTCAAAGATAAAATGGAGAAATACAGGGATGAAGAAGTTTCTTACGATGTCGTAATAGATGAGTCAGGAAATTATGTTTTTTCATTCTTGATTAAGCCTGTTTATGATGAAAATAAAAAAATCCGTTTAAAAATAAAATATAGTCTGAAAACGAACAGAGTTGAGAATTATCAATGTTCAGAATGCGACAAACCCCTTTGTAAGCATTATCTGAGTATTTTGCAGTTTGCCTATCATAGTATATCATCTCAGATTCTTGAAAAAAGGTGGGTAGTTACATATCAGTCAAAACTGACTGTCTATAACGAATACTGGCAAAAAGTTAAACTAAACAGCCAAATCATTATCAACGGATTGACTGATCCAATGGCGGATAAAGTCAAATTTATTTTTAAGAATTATGATAAAACCGATATCTTTATGATCAGTTTAAAATTCAATAACCGTTTACCAGAAGAGATGTCAGAACAAGACAGTTTATTTTTAGAGACTGTTTATCCTATTTTCAGCCAGGAAGAGCTTACCTTTATTGACAAACTAATTAGTGTAAAATGCTCTGTTTCGAGAAAAAACAATACTTTTTCAGTTCATAAAAAAGATTTTAGCAAGCTAATTATGTATCTAAAACCGATTCTAAACAAAATTGTCTGCGATGAAAGCGGAAGTAAACTAAAAATATCTGATGAAGTGACAAAATTGAATCTGGTTCTTGAAGAGATTGATGCTTACAATTTTCGGTTACAAGTCAGTGATTCGGATAAAATCAATAATTTTTTCCCTGGTAATAGTTCTTACATTATGAAAGAGATGACCCTTTATCCGCTTGACTTACCCCTCGATTTACCTGATGTAAAAAAACTTTTTGAGAATAGTTTTTTTATCAAACGTCATGAACTGGTATATCTGGTTACAGTATTAAAAAGACAACTCAATCTGGCTTCCTGCTCAATTGATATACCAGAAAGTATTGTTTTACCTGACTATTACGAGAATCCCCCCAATATCTTGCTTGTTTTTGAAAAAGAGCATAAAAACATTCTGATGAAAGCTTATTTGAAATATGCAGAGACATGCCTGTTACCGCTGAGCCTTTTGAATTTGAAAGCAGAATTGATTGAATATAAAGTTGCACATCACAAATTTTGGTTTTATATTACCCCTAATCTTGAATTTGAGATTAGAGAGTTCTGTCATGACATCATCAAAATTCCTTATTTAGAATTTACCAATGAGTCACAGTACTGTTTTAAAAGTAAGAATGAAATAGAGCATCTGAAGAAAAGCCTGTTTGAATTCTCCAGAACAAACTGGGAAATTCAAATTGCAGAAGAAATTAGAAATGAATTTATATACAGAATCACCTTAAAACCTGTCTTTAAATTATCAGCAGGGGAATCCATTGACTGGTTCAGCTATGAGCTAAGTTATGAAGCAAATGAAATTAATATCAGTCAGGATGAATTAAGAAATTATTTCAAAAGTGAAGAGAAATTTTTAAAGACACAGGATGGCAAACTAGTTTTCATCAATAATCGCGAAGTGTTTGAAGAAGTTGAAGGTTTTATAAAAAAAAGCCAAAAGGATAACGATAAAAAGTTTAAAACCTCATTGTATAAACTTCCATGGATTTATCAGCTCAGCTCTATCAACCCAGCCATTCAAATTTATGGTGATGAATATTTGAACACAATGTACGACAATTTACTAAATCGTAAAATGGAAAAATCCCCTGATATTAATGTTGGCTTAAGAGCTGTGATGCGTAGTTACCAGAAGTCTGGTTTTGCCTGGATTAAAATGCTTGAAAAATACCGATTAAACGGTATTCTAGCGGATGATATGGGACTTGGTAAAACACTTCAGGCAATCTCTGTAATCGCTACAAATCCTCATCATATGAGATATTTGATTGTATGTCCGAAAACACTATTGTTTAACTGGGCAAATGAGTTTGATAAGTTTGCTCCTCAAATATCTTATCTGATCTATGAAGGGTCAAAAGAAGAAAGAACTGCGCTGATCAGCAATGCGATGGTTCAAGTTGTACTCTGTTCTTATGCAATCGTCCAAAATGATCTCAATGAACTTCAAGCCTTAAAGTTTGATTATATTATTTTAGATGAAGCTCAACACATCAAAAACCCTAATACACACAGATCAAAATCAATAAAAAAACTCAATTCAAATCATAAACTGGCTCTTACAGGTACACCTCTTGAAAATAATATTACTGAACTATGGTCAATCTTTGATTTTTTAATGCCTGGATATCTGCCATCTCTTATTAAATTCAAAAAACTTACTCTGGAATTAGCCAATAAGCCTGAGAATAACGTCATACAAAGATATATCAGTCCCTTTATTCTGAGAAGAAAAAAACAGGAAGTGCTAATTGAGCTTCCTGATAAACAAGAACAAACTATCTTCTGTCAGATGTCTGAAATTCAAGAGAAATACTACCTAGAAATTTTGAATTCTGTAAAAAAAGAATTTGATGAAGCACATGAAAAACCAGTTAATTATATCCATTTACTGGCAGCTTTGACTCGTCTGAGACAAATTTGTGATCATCCTTATCTGATTGACAGAAATGTAAAGACGAATCCTGAACTTTCAGGCAAAGCTGAGCTTCTCGAAGAACTTCTGCTGGACACTTATGAAAATGGCAAAAAATTCCTTATTTTCAGCCAGTATATATCTATGCTGGAGATCCTCAGAGAAATTCTGATAAAGCATAAAATTCCGTTCGAATATCTGGATGGATCTGTTCAAGACAGACAACGGGTTATCGATCATTTCAATACAGATACTAATGTCAGAGCCTTTCTGATCAGTTTAAAAACAGGCGGTTATGGCATCAATCTGACATCAGCAGACACGGTAATCATCGTCGATCCATGGTGGAATCCTATGTTAGAAAATCAGGCTATTGACAGAGCATACAGAATAGGTCAAACTCAAAAAGTCAATGTGTACAGACTAATCACAAAAGGAACTGTTGAAGAAAAAATCATGCTTTTACAGCAAACTAAAAAAAGTCTCTTTGATTGCCTGATTGAAGGAGGAGAACAGTTACTCAGACATTTGAGTGTTGATGAATTGAAAAAATTGTTTGACTATAAGTAAGTAGTAAACTATTTGATTTTTTATCTCAATTCTTACCAAAATTGTAAAGAAAAATATGGGTCATTAAATGATTTCGAAGTAACGAAATGTGTTTAATCTAATTTTTACCAATTTTAACTAAAAGACCTTCACCAGCTTTTAACTCAATCAAAAATCCTTCTTTGATTTTTGAGTAAGAAAAAGCTTCATTAGTGATACAATTGATAACCTTCCAGTTTTTTGGCATATTTTTAATCTTTAACAAAACACTTTGAGGAGAAGCTTCAGAAAAACATGAGTTTACACTGAGTTGAGTCACAGCCTTTCCTTCATCTCCTTTTACTCGTTTATTTGTTCTTCTATTCACTAGCATCAAATATACTTCATTTTGACTATTTTGATAAGCACCATATTCTACATATCCCACATAATTTGGAGTAACCTCTATCATATCATACTCAGCGATAACACTTGCTTGGATCTTTAGAGGACTACTCTGAATATTTGGAATATGCATTTGATCTTTATGTATGGTTCCTCCTGATTTCCAGTCTGTTTTTTTTAAAAGTGTTCCTATTTTTTTAACATGATTTAATGCATTTTTTATGACATAAAACTGAGATAATGTTTTGATCTGTCCATAATTTTTAATAATAGGAGCTATTTTGTAGTCATAATTGCCTTGATCAATTCTTTCAGGGACATTGGTTGTGTTTATATTTGATTCTAATTTTTGTAAATCTGTGTTTGATAACATTCTAAAAGTAGATAATCCGTCAATTCCATAACATAATGGTAAATACAATAACATGCTCTGTTGTGCATTAGGAGGTAGCATAATACCATTCCAATATCCTTTATTACTCCACTGACCAAATGATTGAACGACAGGAATAAACTTCTGATTAGATTCTTTTTTCATACTTGATTTGATTCGGTTATAATGATTACACATATTACTAATGACAGTCTGAATATGAGTTGAATATTGATCATTTTCTGGAGGTTGACTATTATATATTTTTTTTTCATTTCCGTAAAGATAAAAGTCTGGACAAATCACATCTGTTTGCGTTTCTTTTACAAAATGATTAATCAAATCATATCTTCTATTATCTGAATAATTCATTCCATAACAATTAACAGCTGTGATCAATCCAAATTGATATTTTGAAGCGTATGAGTTAACAATTTTATGGGAATTAAATTGAGAAGGTAGTGGTTCATCTCTTGATTCTAGATATACGATATTTCCTTTTAGCCTGTTTATTCTTGAAATCTCAGCTAAACGATTTCTTAAGTTTTTTGAAAGCACTGAATTTGATTTTTTTAATTGATGATGCAGGTTATCTTCAATTTCAATATAATCAAGAGATATGATTCCATTATTTTTATATTTAAATGTTGGGCATAAATAGAGTATTTTTCCATCCCAATATGTCTCCAGACTTATCCCTTGTTCTTTTAAATATGATTTTAACTGATTTAAGCTTAATCTGAACTCAATTGTAACATATCCTTGCTCATCATTTTTATACTTTTTAAAATCACTGTAACTTACACAATTATCATTTGAATTAGTAAGTTTATCTGGAGTTAATAATTGAGAAACATCATAGTCAAATAATAAATCTTTACCATCTTTTACTGCGATTTTGAGACCAGAATCAAATAATGGTCCACTATGTGCACCTTCTGCTTTAATTCGGTATCTAAAATATAAAGTATTAATCAAGGATGTATCAGGATGAGTAATAATAATACCCGTTAAATAGCTCACTGGTTTACCTTTAAGCCAAATTGAGCTCATCGTTTCTCTGACTTTTAAGTCTTTCCAAGCATAGTATTCTTTGTTAACTTCAGATGGTTTACATTGAAGGACTTTGATATTTCTATCATTTATAATTGAAACATTTGCTTCTTTATCATAATCAATTCCATAAAACCAAGAAGAATTCTGAAAATGACTTGGCATTTCACTTTGTTTAATGGTGTACTCAGCTTCAAATCTATAATAATTACCATAACTCGAAAAGTATGGGCCTTGAAGGTCTTTATCACCAAGAGTTACATCAAAACCTAAACTATCAAGTTTATTGACCATATCATAAAATGGAATTTTATGTTTTGTTAAATACCAGTTATCAGTATTTACTCTTAGATTATTAAAGTGTGCTTCTTTCATCATTTGGAAATATTCTGGATAATATACTTGAGAATAATCTCCAATAAAAAAGGTATCTGAATACTTAGCACTTAAGAGATAAACACAAAAGATCATTAATAAAACAAATATTTTATTTTTCATATTTATAATACATTAAATTAAAAACCAGCTCTTGTTTAACAAAAAATCTCGTAATTCATTTTTGTTAGTTTCATTATAAATAGAGACAGTCAAATTATTCTGAAACAATACTAAATTTAACCTATCATCATTTTTCTTATCATTTCTTATTAATAATTCAAAATGTTCATTAATCTGATCAACAAAATCATCATTACAAATCAGAGCTAGATGATTTTTAAATCGTGGATCCATCCTTAATAGAACTCTAATCTTATCATGAATAAGTTGGTATTCATCTTCTGTGATTAATTTCTTAACAAAGCTAAATTGCACAGCCAGATGAATCCCCCAAGCAACTGCAACTCCATGAGATAGTTTAAATCTGCTAACTGACTCAAACATATGAGCAAATGTATGTCCAAGATTTAAAGTTCTTCTTACTCCTTGATCAAATAAATCTTGTTCACACAACTCAAGTTTTTTTTTAGCAACTATCCAAATATCATTATCATTAACCGCTTTATTCATTAGAATTAGATCCAACTTATTATAATCCTTTGTAATTAGGAGCATTTTACAAGTTTCAGAGATTCCATTATAATACTCTTTCTGAGATAGAGTTTTTAAGAAATCAGCACAAAATATCACTTTTATTGCAGGATAAAACTGCCCAATCGAATTTTTGATACCTTGGTAGTTAACAGCAGTTTTACCACCGATCGAAGCATCAACTATCCCGAGAAGAGTTGTTGGCACTAACCACAGTTTTACACCTCTTTTAAAAGTACCTGCCACCCATGCACCTAAATCCATGCTGAGTCCGCCACCAATCACAATGAGTGTATGGTTTCTTGTACAATTTCTAAAAAATAAAAAATTATACATTTTTCTAGCTTGACTAAGTGTTTTATTTTTTTCACCAGTCTTTATGATATAGTAAGGATTTTTCAAAGAATTATCATTAAAGTACAAAGAAAATACATGTTCATCAATAAGAAAAATTGCGCTCTCATTTGATGACAACTGATTGATCAAATCATGAGCGTTTTTATCACAAATTTCCAGAGTTGTTTGAAAATCAGATGTAAATGTATATGTTTCTTTATAAATCATAATTCTCTCTAGTCATGATAAATCGTTGATAGAATGATCTGTTTGTTTATCCAATAATTGCTTCTATTATCAAAAGGTAAAACAACAGAGTGAAACCAACCAGACCAATACCATTGATTAAAAAATTGCCTTAATCAGTGTTTCGGGATTTAAGCGATACTTTGAGCCTATTCCTTCAAAAAATCCATGCACTTCAATAAAATGGATGTTTAAAGGTGTCCATCTGACTTCTATCTGATTTTCAAGATTTTTCAGTCGAATATCTGCTTTTACATAGCTTCCCTTATGATTATAAGGACAAACGACTCTTCCTCGCCAGATATCCTGTTGAACAGCATACTTCCCCTCAATTACAACAGGCAAGTCATAAGCTTCTCTTGACATTTCAGTAAAATATCTCATACGTTCGGCAATCTGTTCAAGTGAATAATTAAAGTGTAAAAGTTTCTCTGCGTCTTCTTCAATTATTTCATGTAAATGTCTTTGATCATTACCCAGAAAGCCATCAGTTGATAAGATTCCAGCTTGCATTTTATCCATTATTGATTTTTCTTCAGGGCTTAATTTCATAAATTCCTCATTTTCTTACTTATCTAGATCAACCAAAACTATCATAGTAAACCTTATCTTTAGGCACACCCAGTTTAACGAGTTCTTTTTCTACGGCAGAAATCATACCCGGACTACCGCACAGATAAGCTTCAGTATTTTTGGGTTCCCGAATATATTCTGCAAAATAAGGCGGTATATAGCCTGTTTTTCCTTCCCATTGATCATCTGGATCTGGTGCTGAAAGTACAGGCACATAAGTAAAATCTTTCATTTTCTTTTCATGTTCTCTGAAATCTTCTGTCAGATACAAATCTTTAAGAGTTCTGGCACCGAAGAAATAAGTCATTTTTCTCGGATTTTCGTATTTTTCAGCAAATTCCACCATTGATTTAATTGGCGCTTTCCCTGAACCTCCTGCTACAAAGATGATATCTGCATCAGTATCTCGAATAAAGAAATCACCAAATGGTCCGGTTAGATTGACAATATCTCCCACTTTCATGTAATCATGTACCCATGTCGTACAAATACCATCTGGAACTCTTCTGATTATCAATTGGACAGCATTTTTCATATCAGGAATACTGGAGATAGAATAAGCTCTGCTCACGGACTGTTTACTCTTTTCATATTTTGGAGATTCCAGCTGCATATACTGTCCGGCTTTAAATTCTACGATATTGGGTTCAATCAGTTCAAATGTAACACCTTTAACATCGTATGTATAATCAATAATTTCTTTTACCCTTGCTTTGAATTTCTTAATATTAAACAATTCTTCAGGAATATTAATTTGTAAATCCTGCCTGATTTTCACCTGGCATGATAATCTGACATTATCACTTAACTCTCTTGCTGACAAATAAGGCTTTTCTGTAGGTAGCACAGGTCCTCCTCCAGCTAAGACTCTGACTTTACAAAAACCGCAGGATCCACGTCCACCACAGGCTGAAGGAATAAATATCTTATTTTCAGCCAGGGCATTCAGCAAGTTCCCACCACCTTTGACGACTAATTCTTTCTTATTATTAACAGAAATCTTACAGTCTCCGTAATTAGCAAAAAGATATTCAGCAATTACAAGAATAAGAGCCAGTAAACCACTTATGACAGTTGCTGTTAAAATATTATATAATATGATCATGTTATCCCCTACTGTATAATTACAGAACCTGAAAAACCAATAAATGCCAAAGCCATTATTCCGGTTACTATCAAAGTAATACCGGCACCCTGTAATCCAACAGGAACCATCTTCTCTTTAATTCTCTGACGAATTCCGGCTAAAGCCAGTATTGCCAATAACCAGCCGATTCCACTTCCTGCGGCATAGCCGATCGTCTGCATAAAACTGTACTGTCTGATAATCATGAACAAGGCAACACCAAAAATCGCACAATTCACTGTAATTAAAGGTAAAAAAATACCCAGTGAATAGTAAAGTACTGGAGAAAAGCGTTCAATAAAGATTTCTGTCAGCTGAACCGTTGCAGCAATTACGATGATAAAAATGATATACTGCAAATACACAATATCAAATGGTACCAGTATATGATAATAAACCAGATAATTAACTGCTGATGTTAAAACAGTGACAAAGACTACCGCCATTCCCAGTCCCAGAGAAGATTCTACTTCTTTTGAAACCGATAAAAAAGAGCACATACCCAAAAAATTACTTAACAAAATGTTGGAAGTAAAGATACCTGCTAAAAAGATAATGATTGGATTTACATCTATCATGATTTCTCCTATTTTTTAACCTGTAAATAGTATTTTTGGTGAATATACCAGAAGAGTATGGCCAGCATAAAAAAAGCACTTGGTGCCATTACCATGATAGACCAGCGTGGCCACCAGTCACCTAAAAAAGTAATGCCAAAAACTGACCCAAAACCGAATATTTCGCGGAAAAAGGAAATTAAAAGTAATACAAAAGTATATCCAAAACCGGCTCCTAATCCGTCAATAATACTGTCAACCGGGGTGTTTTTTGCAGCAAAAGCTTCTGCTCGACCCATCAGAATGCAATTTGTAATAATCAAACCCACATAAGGTCCTAATTGTTTACTCACTTCAGGGATAAAAGCTTTAAGAAATAAATCTACCATAATGACCCAAGATGCAATAATCAGCGTTTGAACCATCATTCTGACACTCCGTGGAGTATGATTTCTGATAAGAGAAATCGTAAATCCTGACAAAGCCAGGGCAAACATGACTCCTAAGCCCATCACCAAACTATTCATCATAAAATTGGTAACTGCCAGTGCTGAACATATTCCAAGAACCTGTCTCCATACTGAGTTTTCTTTAAAAGCGGCTTCTTTAAAAATATCTATTTTATTCATAATTCACCTTTAATCTGCTGAATAATTCTTTGACTTTCTTTCGTGATCATATCAAGAACCGCTTTTGAAGAGGCTGTTGCTCCGGTAACCTGTTTTACTTCGGTTTCAGATAGATCTTCCTTATTCTCAGCTACCATCATAAAGTCTGAAATCTGATTGTTTTGTATAATTTTTTTACTATTAAACTGATCTGTGAACCATTTTTCAGTAATTCTTGCACCTAATCCAGGCGTTTCATTCTGATTGATGATTGAAAACCTTAATATGTTCTGATAGTCAGGCGTATAAGCAATCAAACCGGTTATACCACCCCATAAACCTTTCCCTTGAATAATAAAGGCATTACCAATAACAACACTGTCTTTTACAGCCTGATAATATTTCATTTTATTTACTTCTGACTCTCGGATATACAGTTCATAATCTTTTTCAATATGATCTATTGGGAGGCTAAATACCAGCAAAATTGCCTTTTTAATGGCATTATCCTGATATTGTTGAACTCTTCCCTTACTGGAATGATAAAATACTGCCAGGATACCAACAAAAATGATCGTTATGATCATCATAAACACAATTGGATAGAGACGGCTTTCTTTGAAAGGGGTTTTTTCATGTTTCATTTACTCGCCCCCTGTAAAGCGGTTTTGACTTTAATTTTTTGGATAGTGTAGTCAATAATTGGCATAAAGGTATTCCCCAGAAGCAGAGCAAACATAAAGCCTTCTGAGAAGAGTGAAAATTTTCTGATAAACACCGTTAAAAAACCAACAATCAACCCGTAGATCCAAATACCTGCGTTTGTTTTTGCCATTGAAATCGGATCTGTAATCATGAATACAGTGCCAAACAAGAAACCACCACTGAGTAGATAAGTTAAGGTTAATGAAGAATCAAACAAAGCGGTAAAGAGTACAAAAGAAAGTAAACAGGATAGCATCGCCTGCCACTTAGCTGTTTTGGTAATAATCAAATATATTGCAGCCAATATGATTAGAAAGGCAGAAGTTTCTCCTATTGAACCAGGAATAAAGCCCCAAAAAAGGTTAGAAAGATTATTATAAGTTTCACCGCTTTTCATGATTCCTACCGGACTGGCTGAAGTAATCTTCTGAAAAGCCTCAATAGTCTGATAATGTAAAAATCCACCGGGAAAATCAGTAAAGGGTTTTACCCATGAAACTGTCATTTCTTTTGGAAATGAAATATAGACAAAAGTACGACCAACAATTGCCGGATTAAATACATTAGTACCAAATCCACCAAAAACCATCTTTCCAAACAATACTCCAATTACAGCTGATACTCCAGCAATCCACAAGGGTATTGTAGGGGGCAGTGTTAATGCTAGCAAGGTACCCGTTACAAATACGGCCATTGAAACCTTTGGCATAGTTTTTTTTCTGACCATCATAAACTCCGTTATGAAGGCAACACAATTGGTAAATAGAACAACGATCAGCGTTCTCCAACCAAACAAAAATATAGAAAACAAAACGATTGGCAGCAGAGCATAGAGTACTTTATTCATCACTGCCTGTTTTAATAGATACTGTTTCATAATCTCCTCAAATGTTTCTAATCTAATAACAACTCGATCAAAATGGCATTTTAGTATGTACTAAATTAAGCTTCAAAATTTATAATTATGTCATCAAGCTTTCTTTTTGGAACATGATGAATACTTTGATCATCTCGCCAATAGCGAATATCGCCTTCTTTATCAATTTCTTCGAGAACCACTTTTTCATCTGGTTTCCCAAGTGCGATAGTTAAAAGAACCTCATAAGTAGAAGGGATATTGAGAATACGTCTGATTTTACTTTTGTTCATTGAGCCTATCATACACCCACCCAGACCCATTTCAGTAGCGCCAAGCAATATAGACTGAGCAGCAATACCCGGATCAATATTGACATGAGGGGCTATCTGTAATTCTGTGATCATTACGATATAGGCAGTTGGTCTTTGGGATACTTCTGGCCCCTTCCAGTCTTGTAGATAACCAGCCCAACCGATACAGGGGAAAATTTTGTCTAATACATCAGATTCATAAGCAATGACATATTTTATTGGTTGTCTGTTTGCAGCAGAAGCTGACAGACGAGCGAGATTAATCAACTCAAAGAGTTCTTCCTTACTGATTGAACGAGTGGCATCAAAGCGTCTGACACTTCGATTCCTGATGATCAAATCCTTTAGCATAATCACTCCTTTTTCTTTCATATTTAAAATGTATCATGAAAAGAAGCTCTTGTCAATCTTTTTTTTCGTTTTTTTATCTTTTTCTGCATAATACAAATAGTTTTCTGTTAAATCAGGATACAAACACACATGATTTTGTTAAAATGACACAGTAATTCCAACATGAGGTACTGAATTGTAGATTTATACATGAGCAAAAAAAACGCCCTCTTCAGGGCGTTTTTTATTATTAATATAACTAAGCGGTTACTTCATTACTGTCTTCAAAAACATAAACCGGATCTTTTTCACCCAATATCACATCTTTTGAGACCAGACATTCTTTAACATTGCCTAGTTCAGGAATTTCATACATAATATCAAGCATTTTGGTTTCCATAATTGCGCGTAAGCCTCTGGCACCAGTTTTCTGCTTAATGGCAATACTTGCCACTTCCTTCAATGCATCTGGTGTAAAATCCAATTCTACCCCATCTATTGAGAAAAGTTTTTTGTATTGTTTGCAGAGTGAATTTTTTGGTTTTGAGAGAATTTCAATGAGTGCACTTTCACTCAACTCATCAAGGCTGGCGTAAACCGGAACACGCCCAACTAATTCAGGGATTATTCCATATTTCGTTAAATCAGCAGGAATAACATGTTTAAATATAGTTTCGCCTTTAAGTGCTTCACCTTCTTTTTCTTTGGTTTCAAAACCAACCACTTTTTGGTTTAAGCGTCTTTCAATAATCTTTTCAAGACCATTAAATGCACCGCCAACGATGAAGAGAATATTAGTAGTATCAATCTCAATGAAATCCAGATGAGGATGTTTTCTGCCACCTTTAGGCGGAACATTCACCTTGGTTCCTTCAAGGATTTTCAACAGAGCCTGCTGAACACCTTCACCGGATACGTCTCTGGTAATGGAAGGCGTCTCGGATTTTCTGGCAATCTTGTCAATTTCATCAACATAGACAATCCCTTTTTCAGCTTTAGCCACATCATACTGGGCATTCTGTAAAAGGCGTACCAAAATATTTTCAACATCTTCACCCACATAACCCGCTTCGGTAAGCGTTGTTGCATCGGCAATAGCAAAAGGCACTTTCAGCATCTTAGCCAATGTCTGTGCAATAAGGGTTTTACCGGATCCGGTAGGTCCAAGCATTAAAATATTACTCTTTTCGAGTTCGACATCATTATCGTTTTTATTCTGTTTGAAAATACGTTTATAATGATTATAAACAGCAACTGCTATCACTTGTTTTGCTCTGTCCTGATCAATCACATACTGATCAAGATATTCTTTGATTTCTTTAGGTTTCGGTAATTTTCCTGATCCATCAAGAAGGCTTTCTTTTTCTCTTTTGTCCGCCTCAATAATGGAAAAACACATTGAAACACAATCATCACAGATATTACCTGCAATACCTTTTATCATGTGTTTGGTCTCATTTTCCGGCCGACCGCAGAAAGAGCAATGTAAGAGATTATATTTATTCATTGGACACCTCCTGAATCATT
>JAKQQL010000431.1:0-17379 GCA_029564175.1 Candidatus Cloacimonadota bacterium | reverse complement strand
ACAATGTATAAAAGTCAAGATAAAAAGAGAAGACCATAAGCCGAATTCTGTTCTTTGCGTAAAAGGCAAAGTAATGTCTATTCATCTCAACCGTATATCACTATCCATAAGGCTCACAAGGAGACGGTTTTAGCTACCTACCCGGATGATGTGCAGAACGGACCATTCTGCTTGTGCAAGCACAAAATCACCCCTATTTGGTATTGCACCGGATAAAGCTTTCCGAGCTCATACCGTCACCGATATGACTGGTAGTCTCTTACACTACCATTTCACCCTTACCTGAGAGTAAATCTCAGGCGGTTTGTTTCTGTGGAGCTGGTTACCCGTTACCGGGTCTTCCCATTAGGAAGTATCCTGTCCTGTGGTGTTCGGACTTTCCTCTCGCTTTCGCAAGCAGACATTTAGTCTTCTCTTTTATCACGCTATTTTATAAAAAACGAATGAATCACTCAGAAAACGACCTGAAAGATCGTTTTGCAGAATGAACAATTACTTTGTTTCTGGATTTAGTGCAAGAATACGCCCACAATTTTCACAATAATTAATCTTGTCATTTTGTCTGATATCGATCAGTAACTGAGGTCTGATATGAAAACCACATCCACCACAAGAACTTCCATTGCAAAAAACAACTGCCTTTCGGTTTTTGTTTTTGATTAACTGCGCATATTTTTTTACCATGGACATAGGGATTTGTTGAGCAATACTGTTTCTTCTGGCTTTCAATTCAGCGATATCATTTTCTACTTTGACGATTTCTTCTTTCAGTTTATCTTCATTGTTGGTCAGTGCTTTTTTTGCCAGATCGCGATTTGTTTCAGCTACTTTTTTCTTTTCTTTAATCACACTCTCTTCATCCATGATGCTGATCAGTTCTGATTCAAAATTTCCTGTTTTATCTTTTAATGCAGAAATTTGACTATTGAGTGCTTTGTATTCTTTGTTGTTTTTGATACCATCTAACTGGTGTTCATACTTTTCGATGTTATCTTTATTCGTTTTAATCTCGAGTTCTTTATCTTTTTGTTTTTTAAGATTTGCTTCGAGATCTTTCATCACTTTCGCCATATCTGATTCAGTTACTTCAACCTGATGAATGAGGTCACTCAACTGGTTTGGCAGGGCATTTTTAATAATATCTTTTTGACCAATGATATCATCAATCTGTTGCATCTGTATCAGTATTTCTAATTGGTTATTCATATATTACTCCTTAAATAATAAACTAATATCGAGGGATTGATAAGAATGGGTCAAAGAACCACTTGAAATATAATCCACTCCGGTTGCGGCAATTGCTTCGATAGTATCTAACTTGACATTTCCTGAAACTTCCATTTCAATCTGACCACTATATATCCTTACGGCTTCTTTGATCTGATCCAGAGACATATTATCGAGCATTACTCTGTCCACTTGATTTTGAACAGCTTCTTGTAATTCTTCAAGATTTTTTACTTCAACTTCGATTTTATAACTGGTATTGAATCGTTTTACACGTCTGACAGCTTCAGTGATTGAGCCTGCAGCATGTATATGATTGTCCTTTATCATTATCATATCGTATAGCCCGAATCTGTGATTATAAGCACCTCCGGCTCTAACTGCATATTTTTCGAGTGAACGCAGTAAAGGTGTTGTTTTTCTTGTGTCAAGGAGTTTGGCTTTATATGGCTTTATCAGATCAACATGTTTTCTGGTAAGGGTTGCGATGCCACTCATTCGTTGCAAGAAATTTAAAGCGACTCTTTCAGCCTGAAGAAGAGAACATGAATAACCTTCTGCTTTGGCAATTACATCGCCTTTTTCAACAAGATCTCCATCTTTTTTATAGGCAACCCAACGAATTTTGCTGTCAATATAATGAAATGCTTTCTGTGCTACATCCAATCCGCAAATCACACCATTCTGCTTTGCAATGAGGTGAGCAGTTGATTCTTTTTTGGGCAAATCGAGATACTGAGTTGTTAAATCGCCTGTTCCGATGTCTTCTTCATAAGCTAAAGCAATGATTTCGCTCAAATTCATTTAAATCCCTCCCTACTATAAAATAAAAAAAGCATCTATCAAAATGATAAATGCTTTCATATCGTTTCCCCGACGATTTCGGTCGGGACATATAATCTTACTGTCTTTTTTCAATTTCCAACACACTTTATTAATCATATCACCATCTTTTTACTTTAACTGATTGTGTCAATAAATAAATTGCTCTCTTTGAGAAAATTTCTTTTAAATCATTTCATAACTGCTACTCATGACTGGTGATTTAAGGCAATCAAGTACTCTTTCGATTAAAACCCCTTCATTGATATTGTAATCTCTTCCAAATGTAGTTCGAACAGCCTGTGAAGTAAACTGTACTGCCCTGTCAATTGCAATCGGTAGAGAGTCTCCCTGTAACAGACTACCAGTCAGTACACTGGTAAAGATATCCCCAGTCCCAGGGTATGATGCTGGGATATAACTGCAAGAGACTTTCCAGAACTTCTGATTCTTTTTTGTATAAGCTATGACACTGGTCAGATTAGAGTTGTGCTGATCATGTACACTAGTAATGATAACCCGAGAAGGTCCTTTTTCAGATAATCTGACTGCCCATTCTTTTATCTGATTTAAACCAGGGTATTCCACATAAGGCTCATCCAGTAACAAACAGACTTCAGTCAGGTTTGGTGTAATAATATCCGCTTTACAGATCAGGTCTTTCATTTGATTGATAAGATCGTTGGTCATGGGTGTATATGCTTTTCCTTCATCCCCCAGCACAGGGTCAACGATGACCATCGAATCCTCATTCTTATAAAAGTCTATCATTTCTTTCACAATATTAATTTGCTGAGCAGATCCTAAAAAACCACTATAAATCGCATCAAACTTAATATTTTCTTTTTTCCAGTGTTCAAAGAAAGTTCTCATTTGATCCGTTAAATCCAGCATTAGAAAATCACTGTAGGCAGTATTTGCCGATAAAACAGCCGTGGGGAGAGGGGTTACCTGAATCCCCATGTTTGACAAAATGGGGATGACAACCATCAGTGAAACTCTGCCTAAACCTGACAGATCATGTATGGCTGCGACTCTTGGAATTGGATTTTTCATTATGCCCCCTTTCATTGTGCAAACTATTCTAAATTACATATGATTCATTGAATTCATTCTTTGTTGTAATCAGCTCAAAACCAAGGTTACTCATTTTGCCAATTAGTTTCCCCTGAGCATTCTTCACAGAGGCAACTAATGTGATCAGATCATTGTTGTTCCAGGCAAACTGAGGCCATTCTGGATATTCGTATATATACATTTATTCTCCGCATTTTTTCCGGAGATTAAATGCTGTATTCTCCGCATCACTCTATAAACTATCATCATAAAATCAAGCTAACTCAGCTTTAGATATTTGTCAAGTAGAAGCTTAGGTATTTAGCTTATGATTAAATATAGAAAATATAAAAAATAATCTTGACAGCAAAACTCAAATATGCATATTTTGGCAAACAACCTTTTAGAAGGTAATAATTCGAGATAAGGAGAAACTTATGAGAGTTTCAGGAAGAGCACTTCTTGTATTTATGTTTTTATCGTTAACAGTCTTACTTTCAGCTTATTCATTTTCTTTATTCTGCGATGATGAATGTGATCCGGTCTCTTTGGGGATGGGGAAGAGTAGTTTTATCTCCAATACAGGTGCAGGCACACTTTTTAGAAATCCGGCACGCCTTGCCAGTTTGAACTCATGGGAATTTTCAACTGCTATGAGTGTCAGAAAAGAAAAGTATGACCGGTTTATCAACTCAGATTCAGATAACAGTATTGACGCTCAGAAGATTCAAATGGAACCCGAAGTACCCAATTCATTTTCTTATGCAGCCTTTGCTTTGCCTGTTACATTAAAGGACAATCGTAAGTTAACTTTAGGTTTTGGGTATCGTAAACAGATTGACTTAACAGAAAAAGCTGATTTTACTATCATGAATAATCAAAATGAACAGTTTGAAGAATATTACGATCAAAAAGGGGGGCTTAATCATCTGTCTTTTGGTCTTGGTTATCAGGCAAACAAACGCTTTTCCATTGGTACATCATATCATATCGGATTAAATTCCAAATATGACATTCAACAGAAAGAATATGATGCAGATGAAGTGGAAGAATCAAACACAGATTACAAGTTTCATTATATGACATTCTCTATGTTGGGACAACTCGGCAATCATATTGAGCTGGGGATGGCATACCGTAGTGAATACATTTTAAGAAGTGAGTCAAAACCAGTTTCAGGGAGTGATACTAATGAATACAGTGGACACTTGTTAATGCCTGAAGAATGGGCAGCAGGGATCTCTTTATATAACGACTATTTTAAATTGAATGCAGAGTATGTACTGCCTCATTATCTGCGTTATAATCATTATTCATGGATTCCCTTAGCTGATATAAACGGCAACAAATTCAGAATCGGTGCAGAAGGTAAAGCAAAGAAATTTACTTTCAGAGCCGGCACATATCATGATGATGTAATTATCCCTTTTGTATCAGTAAAACGACAGATTGGTTACACCTTCGGTATGGGGGTCAACTTTGTTAAAAACACTCATCTTGATTTTGCTGCTGATTTTTGTACACTGGATTTTAAACTTGGTGCTAACGATTATGAATACAATACTCAAAAATACTTATTAGGCTTAAGCCTGAGTTATTAGGAGATCACATGAAAAAATATATTATTCTGATAGCAATTATTATACTGGTAAAATCACTTACTGCTTTTTATGGGTATGAAGTTTTTAAAATTAATCTTGGTGATACAAAATCAAATGCGATGGGAAATTGTTATCTATCCGCTTCCCAACCTGCAACAGCTGCAATATATGATCCGGCATTACTTGGCGAAGTGGAGCAGACAGAAGCCTCATTTAACATGAGATTTAAAACAGGCTCATTTGATTATGTAGCAACAAGCAATATTGACTTTGGACCATCCGAAAAAAAAAGAGGGACTATTTCTCCTCATCTGAAAGTTAGTAGTGTTGGTGTAGCATTTCCTTTAGTCAAAGCAGAATGCTGGCAATTGGGTATGGGACTAGCTTATCATACTTTTGTTGATTATTCTGCAGTTTTAAACTATAATGCTAACCATGATGTTAACGATAAAGGAGGAAAGAATGCTTTCGTTAGTGGTTTTGGTTTTTCACTAATGAAACAGTTTAATCTTGGTATATCCTATCATAACAGCTTTTATTCCAGATCTATAACAACAGGTTATAACAATGATGATGTTGTTTATGAAATGCCAGGAGATTTTCTTTTGTTTTCAAGTTCATATCTGATAAATGAAAAAACAAAACTGTCCGCTTCTTACAAAATTGTTAATACGATTTATTATCCAAGTGAGAATCTTTGCCCTATGGAGGCTGATATTCTGACACTTGGAGTCAATCAAAAATTTGGACAGGATAATCTGGTTGTACAGTTTTCAACAATATTTAACAGCAAGTTTTATGATCCTTATAGAAAAGATGTAAATCAGTTAAATATTGGATATAATCATTTTATCAATCCTGTTATTGATATACAAACAGGCGCTTATCATAGTTATACTGAAATTTATAACTCTTTTATTAACATTTTTGGTCTTACCAGCGGATTAACCATTAAATCCAGCAAGACAATTGACTTTAATATTGCTGCAGACTATTCATTTGAAAGAAGAAATTCAGGCAGATTATATAATGATCAGATTTTTAAAGTGTTTGCCGGTTTGACATACAAACAACAATAAATATAAAAATCCCCCTCCTTTGGAGGCCTGTGCAAAAACAAGAGTTTCAGAGGAACGATATATAATTAACACGGTGCGTAAGCGTTTTTATTTCAATAATATACGGTGCTTGTTTTGAAAAACATTATATACCAGACACTTCCGCATCTGGGGATCGGTCATTCCTACGGAATGTTAGTTAATGCACAGACTCTCCATAGGAGAGGAATTAGTATATAAATCATCTGCTTGCATCCTGTTTGTTTCCTCTTTCATTCCCCTTGTATTTCTATTCACCAAAATCTTAAACAAACTGTTCTGTTTGAAGTGAGTCGCATGTTTTCTACAGGTGAGATATAAGAATTATATGAGAATTTATTTGCTTTCTTTCGTATTATATATTATACTATAAGTAGAGAAGGAGAGAGAATGAAGGTGTTTTTTAGTGGCAAATCACATGATTTTCCAAAGAAAATAGTTGATTTAAGCTTAGCCTGGTATAATCAGGGCAAAATCTGTATCAGTCGAAAACCAGTTGAACGGCAGATTCAGAAGCAAAATATCCATATTCGGGAAGTGAATCAGATAGTTCGTAAGCTGTGGAATGAGATAACCCCAAAAGCAAAAAGGGATATGGCACTTTATGCCAAAGCTTATAAAGTTAAAAAGGTGATGCTCAGAAAAAGAGGAATATCTGCTTATGGCGTTATGTTGATGATTGTCCATGCGCTGATTAAGCGATTTTCTCTGGAAGGTGACAGCTTGTACGCCGTTTTGAAAACACTATTGGTAGATATGAGTATTAAAAACGCTGTCAAACTTGGTTTATTGATAAAAGTATCGAATATTCATCAGATGAATCACAGCATGGCTGAAGAACTTAAATATTTTCAAGTTGCTCAAAGACAAGATAATACAGGAGTATTGCATTTTATGATTACAAATGAGATCAATAAGTACAGAATTAGGTGTTGAAAATATCCATTTTCTTAGTTTTTTGAAAAATATGAAAATTTGCTTGACAGGCATAAGGCGTTTTATTTTATGAAAACAGGAGTTTTGTTAATGATTAGAGAAAATTATCAGTTAATTCAAACGCAAATAAATGATGCTTGCCAAAGGTGTGGCAGAAAGTCAGATGAAGTACTGTTACTGGCAGTCTCTAAGACTCATCCGGCTGACAAGATTAATGAATGTCTGGATTTTGGAATTAAGGCATTTGCAGAGAACAAGATACAGGAAATTGAAACTAAAATGCCTTTGATTCACAGAGATGGTAGAGAATTTCATTTTATAGGTCATCTGCAAAGCAATAAGATTAACAAGTTGCTGGCTTTAAAACCAGATCTGATTCATTCCATTGATAAACTCTCAACTGCTGAGAAATTAAATCAAAGTCTTGTTCAAAAGGAAATGTTTCAGAATGTTTTAATTGAAGTCAATACTTCAGGAGAAGTATCAAAAAATGGGGTAGAACCTGATGCATTGATTCGTTTAGTAAAAGAGATCTCTCTATTATCCAATATTCATATAAAAGGCTTGATGACGATTGGTTCACTCACAGAAGATGAGCAAGAAATTAGACGTTGTTTCAGACAATTGAGAGGATTGTTTGAAGAAATCAAGGAAATGAATATTCCTCATGTGGAAATGAAATATTTATCAATGGGGATGAGCGGAGATTTTGAGATTGCCATCGAAGAAGGCTCCAATATGATTCGTGTTGGCTCCTTACTGTTTGGTCAGAGAGATTATCAAAAAGCATAGTCGTGGTTGTTTAAGGGTGTAGAGCAAAGTCATTCAGATAAGACTGAGGAATATACTCAATTAAGATTATTAATATCTGTCAGATGTATATAACGGTTTGTAGGGATTTGCGAAATGGAGCGAAGCGGAATGCCGTAAATCCGAACCTGCTGAACTATAAATATCTTGTTGGAAGACTTTTCTGCAAGCCGGAAGTTTACAGTAAGATTGCAGAGGAACAGCGTTTCGTTTGTTCATTCAGAGCAAGGTTTTCCAACGTACCACCCCGTCACTTCGTGCCACCCCTCCACCGGAGGGGAATTAAGACAAGCTGGAAGCTTGCGGTAAATTAAAATATTAAGGAGGATAAAATGAATTTTTACCTTTATATAGCAATAATGAGCGTATTGTCTTATTTTGTAGGATGTTTTTCTACAGCCAGAATTGTCGCAAAGACATTCCGTAGTATGAATATTTATAAAGTAGGTACCGGTTATGCTGATACCGAGAATATCTTTTCAAACATTAGTAAACCGCTTGGCATCATGGTTGGGGCTATTGATATTGTAAAAGTTTATGCTTATTTATGGGTATTATCCCACTTACATAACTATCTGCAGTTTTCTGATAAAGTCTTAACACATGATATCACCCTCTTTATCTTTGGCTTTTTTATGATATTTGGTCATACCATGCCAGTTACTCATGGTTTTAAAGGTGGAAGAGGCATTTTTAACTATACAGGTTTAATGCTTTATTTCATCCCAATACCAATGATATCGATATTGGTATTGAGTTTTATATTAATCATGGCATTTAAACAAATTCGATTCAGTAATTTTATAATTGTGTTGTTGCCTCCATTGATTGCATTTTTTGGTAATACAGAGCATTATCTGATGGTCATGATGGTAACAACAGCAATTTTAATGGGTATTTTAAATTTTATCGTTTCAAAACGCTTAGGTGAATTATGAAAAATTATCAACTTCAAAAGGTAACATCCAAAAAAGAGATTAAAGAATTTATCATGTTCGCATTTCAACTTTATCAGGATGATCCCTATTGGGTAGCGCCACTGATAAAAGAACAAACAGATTTTTTTAATCCAGAGAAAAATCCTTATTATAAACATTCAGAGGTTCAGCTTTTCTTAGTTAAAGATGGTCAGAGAACAGTTGGTAGAATTAGCGCTCACACCAATCGACAACATAATGCTTTTCATCAGGATAAAGTTGGTTTTTTTGGATTTTTGGAATGTATTAATAATCAGGAAGTCATGCATATTCTGATTGAAGGTGCTGCTGACTGGCTCAGAGAGCATGGATGTACCAGTATTAGAGGACCCTTTAACTTTTCAACCAATGAAGAATGTGGTATGCTGATTGAGGGGTTTAACAGTTCCCCTTATGTGATGATGACACATCATATGAGTTATTATAATGAACTGATGATCAATGAAGGATTTTTAAAAGCGAAAGATCTTTATGCCTGGTTGTTGCAAAGTGATGTGATGCCAGAATTTTTAAAGAAAATAGGAGAAGCGATTATTGCCAAAGAGCCTTCTTTTTCAGTCAGAAGTCTTGATAAAAAGAATCTGAAACAAGAGATAGAAACAGTCTTTACTATTTATCAGAAAGCATGGGAAAAGAACTGGGGCTTTGTACCAATGATCAGAGATGAATTTGATCATCTGGTAAAATCATTATTACCTATTGTTATACCTGAATTAGTTTTTATTGCAGAAGTTGAGGGGAAACCTGCCGGTTTCTCGGTCGCTTTACCAGATTATAACCAGATTCTCAAACGTATGAATGGCAGAATATTACCGACTGGCATTTTCAAAGCCTTGTATTATAAAAATAAGATTCATTGCCTGAGAGTCATTACAATGGGAGTCATCAGCGAATATCAAAATCGTGGAATTGACAGTCTTTTCTATTACCATACCTGGAAAACAGGCTTACAAAAAGGATATAATACCGGAGAATTCTCATGGGTACTGGAAGATAATATGAAAATGAATAAAATCGCAAAGCATTTAGGGGCTCATGTACATAAAACCTATCGAATCTACGAAAAAGGGATATAAGCGTTTTTGAGTTCTACAACCACAGAAATAAAGAAGAACACGGAAAAGAAAAAATCCTTTTCATATTTGGAATTACTGGTTTGTAGAGCCTGTGATAAGATAAGAGTTCTGAAGGACCGAAAGAATCCCAGTCCGGGGTGATACCCCAATGTCATGAAGTTAAGGAAATTTGGAATCCAACATATGTGTAAAAAGTTTGTAGGGATTTGCGAAATGGAGCAAAGCGGAATGCCGTAAATCCGCATCTCCAATACTACAAGTATCCTGCTTGTAGAAAAGAAAAGGAAAGCATATTGAGTAATAACCAAAATCAATTTACATTTTTGGAAAATGCAAGCAAGATGTTTGCAGTACGGTATTCAACAAAATGCAGAACGGTGTATCATGTCTAAAGAAAATATAAAAAACTTGTTTGGTTTATTGAATAAAACAGATATTCTGACATTTGTATATCTGTTGATTAATATACTTTATGTCCTGATTGGATATAAACGGGTTGATCACCCTCAGACATTGCTGATTACCTTATTCAGTATTCTGGTAGCAATGTTTGTGATTGCCTTTTATGACCGGCAATTGAGTATAAAACCTAAACGACTGGTATATCGTTTGACGCATTTTGTTCATCTATGGTATGCTCCGATCATGTATGGGTATTTCTTTGAAGCGACATCGCGGGTCAATCGTGTTATTTTTAAAGACTTTTTAGATCATATCTTTCAGAAATGGGATTTTTTGATATTTGGGTATCAGCCGGCAATGCATTGGGGAACGGTGTGGGATTGGTATTGGTTACAAGAATTACTTCACTTTTCATATTTTGCCTATTATCTAATGATTTTTGGTGTACCCTTTTATATCTATTTTCGAAAAAAAGAAGAGATATTCAAGCGACTTGTGTTTAACATCACTTTTGTTTTTTACTGTTGTTATCTGATATATATGATTTTACCGGTGATAGGCGGTCGGGCTTTGGAAGGTGCTTTTGACCTTACTATTGAATATAGGTATGGTATTTTTACACATATTATGGCCTTTATTTACCGTTCAACACCCCATCTGGGCGGGGCTTTCCCCAGCTCACATGTAGCAATTGCTTTAACCATTTGTCTGATTAGTATGAGATATTATAAATATCTGCCTTATGTTCTCTTTCCTATTACTTTCTTACTGGCAGTTTCAACGGTTTATTGTCATTATCATTATTTTGTTGATACCATTGCTGGTGTGTTTTGTGGGCTGATTTTCTTCTATTTTTCAGAAAAACTGTATAACAGAGTAAAAATAGTTGACAAAAAATGCGTCAAAAAGTAATAATAGCTCAATTATCTATTTTAAGGAGTTAAGATGATCGAAGTAATCATCAATAAATGCGTTGGATGTGGAAAATGCGTCAAGGCATGTGCTTATAATGCAATTACAATAGTTGATAAATGTGCAGAAATAAATGCTGATTCATGTACACTTTGCGGAGCATGCGTGAGCTCATGTCCTTTTGAAGCGATCTTCGTGAGAAAAGAAAGTTATTCTGTGATAAAAAAAGAAGATTATTCAGGGGTATGGGTATTTGCTGAGCAACGTGAAAATGTGATTTCTCCGGTTGTCTTTGAGTTACTTGGAAAAGGCAGAGAACTGGCTGATAAGCGTGAAACAGAACTGACAGCAGTTTTACTGGGACACCAGGTTGAAGGTCTTTGCGATGAATTAGTTGCCTGTGGTGCTGATAAAGTGATTACAATAGATGACTTAGCTGTAAAAGATTTTACAGATCAGGCTTATACTGATGCGTTAGTTGCACTTGCAGAAAAATATAAACCTGAAATTATTCTTGCTGGGGCAAGCAATGTGGGCAGATCATTTATCCCACGTGTTGCTATCAAGTTACACACAGGGTTAACAGCAGATTGTACCAGTCTTGATATTGATCAGGAAACTGGCAATTTGATGCAGACTCGTCCTGCTTTCGGTGGCAATATTATGGCTACGATTTTAACCCCAAACCACAGACCCCAGATTGCAACTGTCAGACACAAAGTAATGGTTCCATTCCCAAAAGATAGTAACCGTTCTGGAGCAGTAATTGCCGAGGAATTTGATTTTGATACCAAAGAATACCCAGTTCGGTTTCTTGAAAGTATCAAAGATGAAGGTTCACAAGTCAATATCACCGAGGCAAACTTTGTGGTTGCTGGTGGCCGTGGTCTTAAAGAAGCTAAGAATTTTGAAATGTTAAAGCAACTGGCTGATGTACTTGAAGGAGCTGTAGGCGCTTCAAGAGCTGCTGTTGACGCTGAATGGATTCCTTATCCGCATCAGGTTGGACAGACAGGAAAAACCATAAAACCAAAAATTTACATTGCCGTGGGTATTTCAGGTGCTATTCAGCATTTAGCTGGTATGCAGTCATCTGACTATATCATTGCCATCAATAAAGACAAAGATGCTCCCATTTTTAAAGCGGCTGATTTAGGTGTTGTTGGTGATTTGTTTGAAATATTACCTCTGACAATCAAGAGATTTAACCAATAAATGTTTAAAATTAAAGTAAAACAATCTATCAAATCCATTGATGAGGTTCGCCCTGATCAAAGGATTGAGATTGATAGTCCATATTTTAAAAAGGGTGAATACCATTGGGATTCAGAACATTTTCTTAATAGTATTCCAATAATCAATTCTCATGATCATCTGATTGGTAACTGGTATCCTCGATCTGGAACAAATGCCCCTTATATCAATTCGCATATTTGGGTAGAAGATAATAAAACTTCTTCAAGTGTTCAGGAAAGAAATAAGATATGGACCAATGATGGCAGTTTCAATATGATGAGTGGCAATGCACCTTTATTAGTTAAATTGGGTGCATTTAAAAACCTCTTTTCAGGTGCTTCAATCGTTCAGGATCATGGTACACAACAAGTTTCAGAATACTATGATATGTTTCCGATAGAAGTCGTCAGACATTATGGTCAATGTCATTCCATAACACTGGGTAACTGGTGGGGCGGAAACACCCCTGAACAGGAAATGATTAGAACTGAAGGTAAAATGCCTTTTATCATTCATTTGGCTGAAGGGTTGGATGAAAATACACGTTTAGAGTTTTCAAAGCTAAAAAAGGCAGGATTGCTAAAACAAAATACTCTCATCATTCATGGAATATGTCTGACACGTCCAGAATTAGATGATGTAAAGCAAATAGGTGCTTCGATTTGCTGGTGTCCAGGTTCTAATTACTATTTGATAGGACAAACACTTGATATTAAATCATGTATGGAAAAAGGGATAAATGTCGTCATTGGAACTGATTCCACTTTGACCGGCAGTATCAATCTGATAGAAGAAATTCGTTTTGCGCATAAAAAATTCCCTGATATTGATGCTAAAATCCTATATCGAATGGTAACTCATAATGCATATCGGGCAATGTATATCAATGACCCTGAGTTAATTGATCCAGCGAAAAACATTCTGATTATGTCAAACAAAAAAGAGTATGCTTTTGATAATATTCTTCATCAAGAAATGGATGATATTCATCTGATGGTTCAAAAGGGAATCCCTATATATGGAGACATTTCCTTTATGGAATATATGAATGTCAATGAGAACGACTATTACACCTTTAAAGTGGGTAATAAGGAGAAATTTGTGATCGGCCATCCGGAAAAGATTACAGCCAAAATAGATGAAATCTTAGGTTATCACAAATCTCTGCCATATCTCCCATGGGAGTAATGTAACGCAAGCTACCAGCTTGTAATATGCGGATTTGACTTGCAACGGAGCAAAGCGGAGTGCGAGTTAAAAACGCAAAATAATTTCAACATCAAATAATACAAGCACCTTGCTTGTATCCTCTCAGGAATCAATCAAATGAATATCAATGAAATATTTTTAAGTATTCAGGGTGAATCTACTTTTAGTGGATTACCTTGTATTTTCATCCGTTTCTGTGGATGTAATCTGAATTGCTCTTACTGTGATACACAGTATCATACAGAAATAAATGAAACCCTGACACCTCATGAATTATGTGAGAGAATACAAGCATATAGCCCTGTAAAGCTGGTAGAACTAACCGGTGGAGAACCGCTTCTGCAACCTGATCTATCGGTACTGATTTCTCTTTTATATGATAGGAAATATCAAATTCTGATTGAAACAAATGGCTCTATAGATTTGTCTCAGATACCTGATTATGTTCATAAAATCATTGATGTGAAATGCCCTGACAGTGGGGAAGGGAAATCTTTTCTAAAAGAAAATCTGCTGTACTTTAAGCCGGAAAGAGATAACCTGAAATTTGTGATTAGCTCTGAAAATGACTACTTATGGGCTAAGGCATTTTTAAAAAACAATCATTTAGCAGGCGAATCAATCATCTTCTCTACTGTTTTAAACAAACTTGAACCTCGTGTAATAGCTGAGTGGATTATCAGAGACAGACTGGATGTCAGATTCCAGTTACAAATCCATAAATTTATATGGTCACCAGAACAAAAAGGTGTGTAAAAGTTTCCTGAATTACATGTTGATAAAAAAACATTCAATATGCTCCATAGATAAAATACTATCAGTCTGAGTAAAGATAAATATAGATTGACAGATAAAGTGTATATTTAAAAATTATAACTTCAATAGAGGTGACTTATGATGAATAATATAATGACAATAGATGTTGAAGATCATTATCATGTGTTGGATGTAGAAGGAACTCCTTCAATCTCTGAATGGGATAGTATTCCCTCGACTGTTGAAAAAAATTTTATAAAGATGATGAACCTTATGCAAGCTTATGATGTGAAAACCACCTGTTTTTTCTTAGGATATATTGCAAAACGCTTCCCTCATTTAGTCCGATTAGCAAAAGAAAGAGGTCATGATATTGCATCTCATGGGATGTATCATCAAATGGTTCGCACACAATCCAAAAGGGAGTTTATCCAGGATATAAAGGAATCAAAAAAGTGTTTAGAAGATATTTGCGGAGAAGAAATTTTAGGTTACCGTGCACCTGGTTTTTCTGTCATAAATGAGAATCCTTATTTTTTTGAAGAATTGATTAATGCAGGTTACCAATATGATTCTTCAATTTTTCCAGCAAAGCATGGTCATGGTGGTTTTAATACGGATATTCTGTTTCCAAGTTTCATTGAGACTTCAGTTGGCAGAATTTTTGAATTTCCAATAAGTGTATCAAATGTATTGAATAAACGGATATGTTTTTTTGGAGGTGGGTATCTGCGATTTTTTCATCATATGATAATCCGCCATGAAACAAAAAAAGTTAATAATCAAGGCAGACCTGTTGTATTTTATATTCATCCCCGTGAAATTGACCCCTCCCATCCAAGAATTAAAATGAATTTTTTCAGACATTTTAAGTCTTATGTTAACCTTCAATCAACTGAAGGAAAATTACGAAATATTTTGTCAAACAATCATTTTGAAACAATGAGAAATTATTATTTGAAAAGGAAGTAATGTATGGGTAATACAAAGCAGTTTTTTAATGATTATTCAGTAGATTTTAATTCTATTTATGCAACAAGAGGCTGGTTTTATCGAATAATTGACAAGTTTTTCAGAAAAAGCATGCGTTTACGATTTGAGAAAACGATAGAGAATTGTGAACCGATTAAAGATAAAACGGTATTTGATGTTGGATGCGGACCGGGACACTACTCTGTTTTGCTTGCTCAAATGGGTGCAAAAAAAGTGTTGGGTATAGATTTTTCTGATAAAATGATAGAACTCGCTAACCAATTAGCAAAAGAAAAACAGGTTACTAATAATTGTCAATTTTTAGTAAAAGATATTTATGACTTTAAAGATGAAGAATTTGACTTTGTTATTCTTATGGGTTTTATGGATTATATTAAAGAACCGGTCTCTTTGATTCAACAGATTATAAAATTAACAAAAGAGAAAGCTATGTTTAGTTTCCCTGTGGCAGAAGGGATTTTAGCATGGCAGAGAAAACTCCGCTATAAGAAAAAATGCCCTTTATATTTATACACTCGTTCTGATTTGAATAAACTGTTTGATTCTTTACCAAATATTGAAGTATCCATCGAAAAAATCAGCAGGGATTATTTTGTAGTTATAAGTAAGAAGTAGATTGAATAATCAAATAATGAATAACTTGTTTGTAGCGATGAAAAAATCAAGTATTCTTAGTGCTCTTTGTGATCTTAGTGGTGAATTGTTTTAAAATTAAGAATAAAATTAGATTTCTCATTTATTTCTGCGCACTTTTCAGAAAACCCTTCATTTTTAAAACCAATTTAACATTTTTAAAAGAAAAAAAAATAAATCTGCTAAAAAGACAAGAATCTGCATTTCTGTCCGGGTAATATATATTGAGGGCAATTGGTTTTCAATGAGTGTTTATCTAAAATCAAAACCAATTCATTTTACAAAAAAAAAGGAGCCGTATAGGCTCCTAAAATATTTATGCAAAACACTCGGCATATTCAGCCTGAAGCTGATCGACCAGTTCCTGAACACTGACTATCTTATCCACCATCCAGGCATTGGCACCGGCAAAGGCAAAACCATCTGCTAACTTGCCTTTTTGTGAATTTAACAAAGCCTGCGCAATACAGTATGGTGCAGTTCTAAAATCACATGTTTTAAGGCATTTCCAAGGGCAGGTAAATGGTTTTTTAACACCATTGGATACATCAGTAAGGAACTGATTGATAATCGCTCTGCCTGGTAATCCAACCGGACTTTTTATAATGCCAATATCTTCTTTTTTACAAGAGATATAAGATTCTTTGAAAGCGATATCTGCATCACATTCATGAGTAGCAACAAAACGGGTACCCATTTGCACTCCATCTGCGCCTAAATCCATAATTTTTTTTATATCTGCGCCTGTATATACACCACCACCAGCAACTAAAGCAATCTTTTGATTGTATTTTTCTTCAAGTGGTATAATCTCAGCTTTGATTTCTGGAACCAGTTTTTCTAATGCAAAATTAGGATCGTCAATCTGTTCAGGTTTAAACCCTAAATGACCGCCCGCTTTTGGACCTTCGACTACAATTACATCCGGCACTCTTGAAAATTTTTCTGCCCAGTGTTGAATAAGTAATTTGGTAGCTCTTGCAGAAGAGACAATCATTCCGATCTTAGTTTTTGCTTTTTGCAAATATTCATTCGTGATGCTTTCGGGTAGTTTTAAAGCCAGCCCTGCGCCCATGAAAATAATATCAATGTTTTCTTCAAAAGCGGTTTTTAACATATCATCAAAATTGGAAAGAGCAACCATAATGTTAAGGCCAATGATCCCCTTACTTAGTTTTCTGGCATTCTGAATTTCTTCTTTTAACATTTGGGTATTCGCTTCCGGATAATTTTTTCCGGAAACAGGTCTCATCGCACCCAGTCCAACGGTTGAAATCACACCAATACCTCCGGCATTAGCCACTGCAGATGCCAGTCCGGACATTGATATACCTACTCCCATTCCGCCTTGTATGATCGGAATTTTGGCAATTAGGTCTCCAATTTTTAATTCAGGTAATAATTTATGAGCCCACTATAAAAACATACTGTAAATATATAATAGGAAAAATATATACATAAATACAGAAATAATTCTTGACGAAAAACATAAAGAGTATAAAATGTACTTAAATATAACAAGTGAAAAGTAGGTTTAATATGTTTAAGAAAAATGATTCTCACAAGCAATTAACAATAGATATGTATAGCGTTGACGACATGAGTGTCTTCTTTGACAATGTAAAAGAAACAGAAT
>JAKQQL010000422.1:0-4733 GCA_029564175.1 Candidatus Cloacimonadota bacterium | reverse complement strand
GCTTGTCACAACTCTCTGAAATTTTACTGATTTTTCTCTTGATTTTCTTGTTTTCTCTTGCTATCATCACATCACCTCCTTGGTGTTGGTTTTCTTTAGCAGTTAGCTATACCAAAGAGGTTGTTTTTATTAAAGTTTTTTCTTAACTTTTTGTTCTTTTTATTTTGAAATCGAACGAGTTAGGTATTATCTAATCTGGAAAAATTAAACCTGTCTGAAAACAGGATTGTTGATTTATCAGATTTGGTCAATCTAAAAAAGCTTAAAGAACTTAATTTAAGCAATTGCCTGCCAATTAAAGAAAAGAGTGCTGATTCTAAATACCCGAGTTTAAAAATGGATGCTATCGATTTAAGTAAGATTGTTAATATGAAAAATTTGACGAGACTGTCTTTATCAAGGTGTAATTTGTCAAATATTTCCTCTCTTAAATCTGATTCAATAAAAGATCTTGATGTAAGCTTCAACTACATAATTGATGTTGATTTCATTAAAAGAATTCCTAATATTTCAACTTTAAATGTTTCTTACAACCAAATCAATGACTATGCTCCTTTTTTTAAAATTCCAAGATTGGAAGTCCTTAGTTTGGAAGGAAACAATATAAAATCAGTCACTTTGAAAAAGCAGAGCATTTTAAGAGAATTGTATATAAGCGATAATTACTTATCAGATCTTTCTTTTGTTTCGTTTATGCCGAAGTTACAAGTTTTAGAAGTTTTAAACAATTGTTTGGCAAATGTTCCAAAGATAGATGTAAAGAACAAATTACTCGATTATATGAGATCCCAAGATTCATGTAAAAATGATCATTTGAAGAAATCAATGCCCAGTGTTTATGGAAGTTATTATATTGGTGTTGATAAAAAAATGAATGTAATTGATATTGCTAATGATTACATAAAAAACAAGTTGAATCTGAAAGGATATGAGAAAGCAATAGTCAGAGTCTCATTTTTAAAAAAAGGTAAGACAAGCAGTGTCAGAAATGTTTGTGATAATTCTGATGCTAAATGTGAAATAGTTTGGTCGACATATAATATTGACAAGCCGTTATGGGAAGTTGTTTTAAATAATTGTCCGTCAGAACCCTGTCTGGGTGGAATATTTATCATGTATATTGATGATTATACCAAGAAGGTTTTATATTATGGCGGATATAAATAAGAAGACAAAATACCACTGTCCTGTGTCAAAATAGCATCTGCCAATGATACCAATAACTTGCGATTTGGTTGAAAAATCAGAAATTTCAGCAAAAAATGGCGTTTCTGAGTGAAAATCAGGTCGGGTTTTGCTTTAAATTTGAAATTCATTCACTAAAAACCGGAAAACAACAAAAACTCCTGAAAAAGCAGGATTTTCAGCATTTTTTGGCAGAGCTTCCTTGTTATGAATTTTCTGAAGAATGCTGAAGAATCAATTAGTTAAGCAGCTTTTTCCACTCGTATCTGTGAACAAGTCCGCCGAGCTTAGGGATTGATTCCACTTTTCCTTTATCAGGTTTTTTCTGAATTTTTCTGCCGTTGGGTGAATCTCTCCCGATGGCAAGATGACACCTGTCGTTATTGTAATAATCGACATATTCCTTCATCAGCCGTTGAAGATGCCGCTGATTGAACACGATGACATTGTGAATAAGTTCAGTTTTTGCAGTCAGAACAAACCGTTCCGCAATGCCGTTCTGCCATGGAGATTTGAAAGAAGTTCTTAACGATTGAACTCCGAAACCCGGAAGAACGGTTTTCATTCCGGAAAAGATGGAATCTCGGTCATGGATCAGATATTTAAAACCATGCTCAAAATCAAAAACTTCTCTCAACTGCTGAACCACCCATTGGGTTGAGGGATGTTCGGTAACATTCGCATGAATGATCTTTCTCGTCCCGTGATGAATAATGAAAAACACATACTGAATCTTGAAAGTCACTGTCGGCACAGTGAAAAAATCCATTGCAAGAATCTCGTTCTTATGATTATGCAGAAAAGTTTTCCACAACTGAGCTTTTCTGCCGTCAGGATCATTCAATCTGAGTTTTTTCAGATAACGGGCAACCGTTGACTGTGAAAGATTGTACTCAGTGAACCCCAGTTTAAGAAGTTCTGAATATATCCTCGAAGCTCCCCATCCGTTTTCAACGCTCATCAGCTTTATGAGATTTATGACAATAAATCAGCTTTGACAAAAACCTGTACACTACAATCTGTAACTCATTGTCAGTCCATGTCCGATAGGCAAAATTGTGGAAAAGAGTTTTTTGTGTGCAAAAACGGCTCTGTTATAGTCGTGGGTGTAGTCGCCAAGTCCGCTTCTTACTGTTTCAATGACTCTGAAAAGGGTGTCGTCAGCGATGATGATTCCCCCTTTTCTGCATCAAGAAACAGAAGGGCAAAAACAGAAGGGGTCAGGGCGCAATATTTATATATAAAATTGTTGACATTCCAAAATGAGTTGTTAATATCCTCCCATGGTTAGACCTTTGCGAATCACATATCCCGGTGCTATTTATCACATAATAAACCGCGGTTGCAGAAGAGATAAGATCTTCCGGCGTATCGCCGACCGTGAGGAATTTCTTTCAAGGTTGACGGCCGCCTCATCAAAATATGGAATAATTATTCATGGTTACTGCCTGATGGACAATCACTTTCACCTTCTTGTGGAAACTCCGAATGAGAATCTTTCTGCTTTCATGCAGCTTCTTCAGTGCGGTTATGCCAACTGGTTCAAGGTCAGGTATAAATTGGTGGGACCACTTTTCCAGAGCCGTTTTAAATCTGTTCTGGTCGAGGATGAAAGTTATCTCGTGACACTTTCAGCATATATTCATCTCAATCCTGTCAGAGCGAAAATGACAAACGATCCGGAGAGTTACAGATGGAGCAGCTGCGGGCAATATTTGAGGAATGAAAGAACAGAACTTGTTGATCCCGCAATGGTTATGGAGTATGCAGGCGGAGTTGATAACTATACATTTATACTGGAAGAAATGATTGAAGATTCGTTGCCACCCGAAGCAGTTTACGGCAAGTTTTCTATTCTTGGAACTGCCGCATTCAAAGAAAAAGTCGCACGACAGATCGATGACACGGAGATAAGCAGAAAAGGAGTGTCTGAATATAAAAAACTGAAAAGCACAACACCTGAAAAAATTGCTGAAGCCGTCAAAAAAGTGATGAATGTCAGCGATGAGCAGATGATCGCAAAAACAAAAGGGAACACGGCAAGGAAACTTTTTCTTTATCTCCTGAAAAAACACACGACACTCAAAGTGGTTGAAATAGCTGAACTTTCCGGAATGAGCTCAGTAGCAGCAGGAGAGTTGATAAGACGATTCGGCAGAGAAATGAAAGCATCAAAAGAACTTGCAACCTTATTAAATCATTCGGAAAAACTGCTGAATGAATGAACATGTATATAAATATTGCGCCCTGACCCCTATGGCCTTACGGAAAAACTGCTGAATGAATGAACATGTATATAAATATTGCGCCCTGACCCCTATGCCCTTTTAAACTTCAATTTAACAGTACAAAAGACCAGCTTGTAGCAGAAAAAAGAAAAGAAGACAGAATTGCTACAAAAAATAAATTTCTTAACAAAGCTAAACATGATATTATCAATGAGATTAATAATAACAACGGAGTTTAAATATTATGATCAGTTTTTTTGTTACTATTCCTAAATCCATGTGGATGCTTAACATTATCCTGTTAATGGTTCTGATAGTCATTATTGTGCTTATTCCTGACTATTTAATAGTTACAATCATCGCCGTATCTTTTATTCCTGTATTTTACCTGACAGCAATATCCCCTTTACTAGTAAAAATCTCTATCGGGGAGACACTTTTAATAAAGACACCACCATACGCAAAGAAAGAGGTTGCTTTTCAAGAAATTCAAGAATTGAAAAAAATATCTCTTGTTAAAGACAAGTCCTATAAACCTGTATACAGAACATTGGGGACGGGGTTGTTAAAATATAAAACAGGCAAATTTGTTATAAACAACAACAGAAATGCTATTTTTGCAACTAATAAAGATGATGCAATACTTATAGCTCTAGAAGATATTGATATTATTATATCCCCAGAAAAGAGTAACGATTTCTTCAATTTACTTCAAGAAAAAATAAAACAGTCTCAACCAATGTAATACTTAAACGCTCTTACGCTTTAGCGCTTAATTGCTTAAACGCTTTATTGCTTAAATCATCTTTCTGAAATTTTATTTGAGCCAATTGCAAAACTATTTTCGTAAAAAAGTGCAGGATGTCAACTTGGGGTAGTAGAAGCGAAGCTGTCACCAGCGGAAAACTGGGCTTGTAACCAACTGATTTAACAAGAGAAGTTTTTTATATACGGGTTTATTAAACATTTAGGGAGAATCCGTCACGGGAATTTCCCTAAATACTTGATCTAACTGAAAAAACTTGTTTTTGCACTTTCCAGAAAATACTAAAATTTCTGATTTTTGATTTAGCGTGAATTAATTCGTCAATAAATTCAAATAATTGAGAGCTACTTTGCACTTCAGAGCAGCTTCGCTTCCACCACCTTCATTAAACATTTGGTACAAATTCCCCACGAGAATATCTGTAAGCTTATGATTTAGCTTGACAAACCCGATTTTGCACCTTCCAGAATTTTCGGAATTCCCATCTGTTATTTTCTGAAATAAAATAAGTTTGACAATCAACTTTGCAGCTAAATGATTAAAAAACCAAATCA
>JAKQQL010000418.1:0-1406 GCA_029564175.1 Candidatus Cloacimonadota bacterium | reverse complement strand
CCTATTCAACAGACAGCCGGTATCCTTTGATTAAAAGTCTGTATTATCTTTTTGATGGAGAAACAGCTCAGAAATTGGATTTACCTTTTACAAAGATTATAGATTCTAAACAGATAAATGAAAACTTATATTTACTGGCACGAATAAATCTTCAGCCTGTAGTTGCTGTTTTTAATGCAGATCTTAGTTTTCAGATTCTGAATCTGCCTGACAAAATCAATCCATTGTCTCTTGAAGTATCCGATCAGACTTTATATATCGGGGCAGTTGATGGCAATCTTTATACCTGTGATTTTTTCTCAGACAAAACAACTGAAGTCATCCATTATCCCCTCTCTTTCTCTTTTCAATCTGATATGCCTGTGTATGATCGGCTTTTTAACATAATCGTTCAGACAAGAGATGATTTGATCAAACTAGTATTCTGCCGTGTTGAAAAAAAGAATCAGATGTATGAAATTAAAACTGAAAACATCACATCACTTCTTCTATTTACAGAATCTGATATCGATAAAATATCTTTTAACGGCAAGATTATCAAGACGCCTAAAGGTAAAAATTATAAAGGATTCAAAATATTGATTAGTGACAAGAAAACATCAATTGAGGGTTTGGATTATCAACAGAAGGATTACAAATATGAAGCAATCCCATTAACAGAAATCAATGAAACGTTAAAACCAGGTGACCCGGATATGGAAAGATTCTACTATCAAGCGATGATGGCAGTGGTTAAAGCTGACTTTGCAGTCAATATCCCAGGTTCTTTTGCACGGTCATTAGAGAAGGGTATTGTAAGTGTTGATGATATCTATGCGATAAACTACAGGAATAAGATTTTAACACTTACCTTAAATGGTAAAGAATGGGCAGATCTTTTTAAAGTTTTAAACTCGAAGAAGGAGATTAGCTTCTTTTATCAGGAGTCTATAATGAACCAAATTCCGGATCTATTACCCGAAAAAACATATACAGTTGTCATGAACGATTATCTATTTGAAAAAATGTGTCAGTATTCAGGGAAAAAGTATGAATCAAACAATACTAATCTACTGATTGCCCAGGCAATGATTAAATGGCTAAAGGCTGGAAACCCTATCAGATAGGTGTATCTGATAGCAGTTGTAGGGCAAGCAACCTGCTTGTCATCGTCTTTTTTGCTGTAGGGCAAGCAACCTGCTTGTCATTGTCTTTTTCTGCTGTAGGGCAAGCAACCTGCTTGTCATCGTCTTTTCTGCTGTAGGGCAAGCAACCTGCTTGTCATTGTTTAGTTTCGCAAGCTGGTCGTACTACAAGCATCTTGCTTGTAGCTTTTTCAGCAAGCAGGATGCTCGCAGTACGAGTTTGGATGAACAGTGCATGTAGAGACGCGATAAATCGCGTCTCTACGCTTCGTTAATCCTTAC
>JAKQQL010000413.1:0-2122 GCA_029564175.1 Candidatus Cloacimonadota bacterium | reverse complement strand
TGCTCAAGTTCTGAATCCTGAAGCGTCAACCATTCAATTGCTTTTTCTGAGAAGAGTTGTCTGATTTCGTCCTTTAGTTTATTCATTCTTTGAATGCTTATATTTTTAAACAATTGACCTGCTTTGATTGTTTTATCCAGTTTAATGGTTATCCTGACTTCAAAAGGAATTTCATTATTTTCAGTGTGAAGCAGAATAGAAGAAAATTTGGCTTGATTTGAAACCGAAACATTTGAATCACTTTCAGAACCCTGAGTAATCTTTTCTCTTCTTGGAAACAATGACTGCCAGTTTACTTTTTTGCCGAATAGAACGACTTCACCTGAAAGCCAAAGCGATGATAAAGTACAGGTTGGCATGTTATATTCGCCAATATGAAGCTTTGCGGAATTTCCATAGCCCAAAGCTCTCTCTTCAAATTTCCCCTTATCCGGTTTATATTGTTTGATTAGTTGTAGGCCTGATTCATACATGATATTAAAAAAATCTGTCAGCTCTTTTGCCTCTACATTCCGAAAAATTGAACCTGATTCCTTACTGACAGATAAACCTGCTTTGATTAAATCAACATCATGATGGTTTCCGAATATGCCGGAGTCATCATCATATCTTTCAAGGATAATGATATGAGCGTTTATGAAGTTTTCACTGATTATTTTCAGGGCTTTATGTTCGCCCTTGATCATACCAAATTTAAAAATAAAGTAAAGTTTGCACTTTTTTATGAGTATTTGTTCTTCACGATTTAATTCACTTGAAAACCAGTCATTTATAATTCTTGAAAATTGACCCCCACTGTTTAAATAATCATCAATAAATACGATTTTTGGGTCTTTAACTCCCTGTTGTTTGATGAGTTGAAGTAAATCTTTTAAAGAAGTTTTATAATTGGGGCAGGTATTAAGACTTGCAGTAATTCGAAAGGAACTCTCATTTGTATTTCCAAAAGGTGCATAAAATAATTCATTGTGGTTTTCAGCAATATATTTTCTAATATAAGTCATCACATCATCAACAATCTTCTGGTCTGTTATCAGATACAAATGATCTATCAGTTTTTCAAGACAATTTGAGACATCAGGCAGTTCTTTAAAGTTCTCTGTCCATTTTCCCAAAAGTGCTTTTGCTGTATCATAACCGATACTTTTAGAGTCAATTTTATAGTCTGCCAGCTGTATGGCAGAAGATTCTATCATTTTCTGTAATTTATTCATTTTCATTCAGTTCATTTAAGATACTGCTACGGGATGACAATGAACAATACAAGGATTTATATCCCTTTTGTTTCAGAATGCCCGACAAAAATGCTGAAAATTCAGCGACTTCAATGATATCTGGTTGCGCTTTATGCTCCCAGGCTGTGCCTCTCTTGGGGGTAAAAACAGAAAAATCAGGAGTAATTCCTTTTTCAGTCAGGTAAATAGCACCCTCTTTTAATTCTTCAACAGGCTGGGCACCTAACACAAAGCCACTGATAATATTTCCTTCTCCAAAAATACTAACGGCTTCTTCCATTCTTTGCAGATATGTTTTATACGGAATGATGCTGTGTTTACCTGGGCAAACAGCTTTAAACCGATGTTCATGAAAGACTTCCAGATTAAAGATCAGTTTATTAAAACCAGTTACTTTGGCTTTTTGTAAAAAAGAATTATCCAGCGGGGGAATCAGGTTTAGATATGAATCAACTGATTTCAAAGATTTAACTTCATTTAAAGCACTTGCCAGCTGTAATACATATTCCCATTCCAGATGATTGTCAGACAGGTTGCCTGCCAATATAAGAAAGTGAAAATGTGGACTGATTTGATTTTGTTTTAAGAATTCAGAAAAGGCTTCTTTGCTGTTTTTAATATACTGTTTATATGTCACCAGCCATTTGCTGATGTTATTCTCAAAATCTGTGTGCAGCGTGTTTAATGAGGGTCTGCCACTGCATTCACCTTTTCTGGAGGGGTTTGAATCACAAAACAAACATTGCTTTTTCTTATACCATTCATCACATCCATCGTATCCCATAATGGCTACCCTGTCCATTCCTAAGACCTGAACAAACTGTGATACTTTTAAGCCCGATTCAGTAAATGTATCAGCGGATAATTTCCTGACTAATTCAGCGGGT
>JAKQQL010000411.1:0-8962 GCA_029564175.1 Candidatus Cloacimonadota bacterium | reverse complement strand
AGAAGTCAGGAAGGGTTTATTATTAATCTGTTATCCGGTTTAATTGCATATTCTTACTTACCAAAAAAACCATCTCTTAATCTGGAAATAATAGATGAATCAATGGTTTTATCTTTTTAACTTTATATCGAACTCACGTTAGTTTAATAAAAAGAAGATTATGAAGAGAATAGAGATTTTGTTCTTATTGCTATTCCTGATCGGCATATCAATGATTTCATGTGTATCAGGACGTAAATTTAAAGATGTACAGGATAAAAGCCGTCACTTCATGGACGAGAGAGATAGCTTCAAGGCAAGTAGCCTACAACTTGAAATGGCCAAAAGGGAACTTGAATCTGAAGCAGCCGGACTCAGGGAGAAGATGAGCAAGTCAGACGCAGAAATTGAGAAAGTCAGAAAAGAGAGAGATAATGCAATTGCGGAAGTTGCCAGGATCTCTTCACAATATCATGATCTGCAAAATGCGCATGAAGAGCTTATAAAAGGGAATATTAAGGAAACCCAGAAGCTTCTTTCAGAGTTGCAGGCGGCGCATGCTGACCTTCAGCAAAAAGAGGATATACTCAGGCAACTGGAGTCTAATCTTGATTCAAAAAAAGCATCTCTTGATGAACTGAATTTCGAGTTACAGAAGAGAAACGAGCGATTAGTCGAACTTGAAAAAATTCTGAATACACAGAAAAAGATCGCCCAGGATTTGAAGAATAAGGTTTCGGATGCTCTTCTTGGCTTTGAAAATAATGGGCTTACCGTTACGCAAAAAGATGGAAAAGTTTATGTGTCACTTGATGAGAAACTTCTTTTTAAAACAGCCAGTTGGGATATTGATGCCAACGGAAGGAATGCTTTAAAAAAGCTTGCCGGTGTTCTTGAAAGGAATCCAAATATACAGGTTACAATTGAAGGTCATACAGATAATGTTCCATATAATCCGGGTGGTAGCAGTCAGTTAAGAGATAACTGGGACCTGAGTGTAAAAAGAGCTACAACAGTTGTTCGTGTACTTCTTGAAGGATCAAAGATTAATCCAACACGCCTTATAGCATCCGGCCGGAGCGAATATGTTCCTGTTGATGAAAGGAATTCTGCTGATGCCAGGCAGAAAAACAGGCGTACCGAAATTATTTTGACTCCCGATCTAAGCGAATTGTACGAAATTATAAACAGTTATTGATAAGCATTTGGGATACAGCACCTTAATTATTCTTCTTCAGTAAATTCCTGTAACCTGACTTTAATGTTTTTAAGTGCTTGCAAAAGATTATCTTCAGGCTTCAGAAAATCCTGTTCACCCCAGAAATCAGCATCATAACTTGTTATTGTTCTTGAAAAGACAGAATGAATTGGGGCAAGTTGTTCTCTTTCGAACCGTGTCACATTGTTTAGACTTGTTTCTGTAACCGCCATTTCGAAAAACACATTGAACTGGCTATTAAACAACCTCCTTTTCTTTTTCGCAATAAATTGGAGATCGCCTCTTACATGATTCAGATAATAACGTTCATTGAATTTCCGGTAACTTACAGAATATTTAACAGATACTGGCCATGTATTAAATCTGTGGGAGGGACTTGAGACAAATGCCTCTTTCATTTTATCAAGAAATTTCGGATAGATTTCAAAATCAGCGTGTAAAAGGGCATAATCCACAGTATTTATATACATTGTACCCCTGAACATTGCGGGATCTGAACTCTGTTTTGGTTCAAAATCGATCACATAAGCCAAATCTTCATCGTTAACTATTATATCACTTATCCTGTAAGTGTAATTATTATAATCATCTCTTGAAATAAACTCAAAGGAGTTTTTTATTCCATCAAGATCAAGGCAAGTGCTTAATCCTGCTTTAAGTCTTATTGCCAGGGTGTCACTAAGATCGGCATTATCAATCTTCCTGCTTTTAAGCACCATTATCTGGTCATTTGCTAATCCGTGATAAGAACTTTTATAGATTCGGATAATTGCTTCGGAATAAGTCTGAATTTCCTGTTTCTTCATTACACCTTCCCGGTAGAAGGAGGTAAGCATTGCAGGGGAATTACCATAATTTTTGGGTATGGCATCAATAGTTCTGTTAATTATTTCCTGGGGGATCTGGGTTCTGATTATTATCTCCGGGATAGAAATAAACTCTCTTTTGAGACCAATTGTAAGGTCGTGTCCAGTTGCCTGCCTGACGGGGATTTCTTTTCCGACAAAGCCAAGATAGGATATAAAAAGGGTATCCTGCAGGTATTCATTTATAATTCTTAAACTGAATTCTCCGTTGTTATTTGTTACTGTTCCTTTTCCCCTGTTCTTTAAGGCAACTGCAGCAAACGGCAGGGGTTCTTTCGATTCCTCATCAATTATGACACCTGAAATTATTCCGGTCCCTCCCGGCAGCTTAATGTCGACTTTTTTTATTCCAGGGGGAGGCGGTTTTGAAATAATTATATATTTATCAATTACAGAATAAACAAGGGAATCATTTTGCAATATGCTATCAAGTATGACTTCCAGTTTTTCATCGTTGAAGGTCATATTAATTTTATTGTCAGGGTTTATTAGTCTGCTGTCATAAGTGAAATTAAACCCTGTGCGTTTGGAAATGATATTCAGCGCACTATCAGTTTTAATGGTACCTTCCCCAAATGTAAATACGGAATTAAGTATAGTTTCCTGGCAGTAAATCTGCCACTTGCTCAGCAAAATGAATAATACAATCGCTGAAACTCTTTTTATTATAGAGCCATTGATTGACAGCATTTTTTAAAAAACGAGTCACTTTTTTTTGAGATGATATACATCGCCATCTTTTGTATAACTCAGTGTAAAGCTAGCACAAATCAGGCGAATAATTGTATCCTGTGGCTGGTTATCTATTGTAATTGCCCATGGTAAATCAAGTATTTCTTTATCATCGGCAATTATTTCCATATTGTAGACCTTTTTCAGATCGTGGAAAACAACATTGAGAGTCTGGCCGTTATACGTCAGTAATCCTTTGTTCCAGGCCATATAATTTGGATTTTCATTCAGTTTTTTATCCGAAGAATCCTGGCTAAGAGTTCCGATAAATCCGGGATCAAGCTGAATGTTCTGATTTCCCGATTCATCATAAAGCATTACATGGCCTGTTTCCACGAATACTTCAACTGCAGAATTGTCATTACTTGTTATTACATTAAAAGAAGTTCCGAGGACTTTGATAATTGCTCCACCTGCATAAACAATAAATGGATTTGATTCATCAGGGGTAATTTCAAAAAAAGCTTCACCTGTAAGCTCAACAACTCTGCCTTCACTTCCGAAATTGGTGTGATAACTCAGTCTTGTATTCCGGTTTAGAAAGACATTGCTGCCATCCGGCAGGATAACTTTGAGATTTTTTTCATCATTTCCCGTGGCAGCAATAATTTTTTTGTTCTGGGCATCTGTTCTTATCACATAAACAGCTGCAGCACCGATGCTTAAAAGAATAAGAGCAATAGCAGCTATTCTGATCAATATTCTCCTGTTTAAAATTGACTTTCCATGAATTTTCAGATTATTAGTGCTTGCCTCATTTATCTGTGTTATGACCTTATTCCATGCCTTATCAACATTTATTGGTTCTTTATCGTACATGTCTTTTAGCTCTTTCCATTCTTTTTCAGTATTATAGCTATCTTCAGCAATAAACTGTTTCTGTTTTTCTGATTTAATTTCCGTTTCCTCCGACATAAAACCGGCAAGTTCCTGCCAATCCCTGTCTGTTAAATTCTCCTTGTTTTTCATTTTTTCATTGTTCTGCCAAAGCTTTCCGGAATTCTCTCAATGCTTTTCCCATGTTAGCTTCAACTGTTTTAACCGAGACTGAAAGTTTTTCAGCTATCTCTGTATATTTCATTCCTTCAAACCGGTTCATGTAAAAGATCCTGCCACATTTTTCAGGCAGCCGGTCGAGGACTCTGATTATTTTTAAGAGCAGTTCATTATATTGGACTAAATCTGACGGACTTGCTGACTCAGCATCCTTCTTTAGGGACATCTCTCTCACGTGTTTTTCTTTCACCTTGTTATGTTCAATATGATGAAGGCAGCGATTGTACACCGATTTGAAAAGATAACCATTCAATGAACTTTGTATCCTGATCTTTTCTTTGTCCTGCCAGAGTCTGACAAACAGGTCCTGAACAATCTCTTCAGCTGTATCCTTGTCTTTAATAAGTTTTTTTGCATAACGGACCAGGGAAGTATAAGAGGATCTGAAAAGAGATTCAAACTGTTCTTTATCACCCTGTCGGATCCTCCTTATTATTTCACTTTCCCTGTTCATCAGGTCTTATATGTCAAGATCGTCTCTGTCACTGAATTTAAGTTTCCTGCTAAGTCTGCGTATTGCCGATTCTATACTTTGGTCAGGTTCTATCACATTGTAATCTCCCCAGAATTCAGGATCAGTAAAGTCGCTTACCTTTTCTGAAAACACATCTGAATACCTGAGTCTTTCCTTACCTGCAAATTTAATAACTTCCTGATCTGTACGGTCAGTTATTGCCATTTCTGACATTGTTGTATAGAAAGTATTGAATAGTTTTCTTTTCCAGTTTACTTTAAATTTAACTTCAGCCCTGGAATATGAGAAATACCATTTTCCATCCTGTTCACGGAATTTTGTTCTGTAAGTTACAAGATCGGGTGTGACCTCCATTCCAATAGGTTTTTTTCTGACAAATATTGAAGTAGCGGCTGCTTTATCCTCAAGATTAAGACCGAATTCGGCTTCGGTTATTGCACCAGATTCAACTTCAATGAAGAGAGATCCGACAAACAGAGGAATATCAACATTTGGTTTTTGGCGGAATCCGATTTCATAATGAGGTTTCCCGTCTATTTCGATAACGCTTTTCAAGGAATAATCGTAATACTTCATTGCGTCGATGGTAAGTATCAGTTCCGTATTCTTGACCAAATCAAGATCAAGAGCATTTGTAATACCTCCCTGAAGTTTGAACAAAACAGTATCCATTCTTGCCACGTCAGTGCTCTTGCGTCCTTTATATAACCTGGCAGCATCAAACCTTAAGTCGCTTGTATAAGGTGCCTTGAATACTTCGACAGCTGCTTCGCCTATCGAAACGTATGTGCGGTTTTTGCGTATCGTTTCCCTGTAGAACGCTGTCATAAGATTGGGAATGTTTTCGTAATTTTTCCCGATCTTATAGATAGCATTTTCAATTATCAGATCAGGATCCAGTGGTTTTACAATTACCTCCTTAATCGGAATAGGTGCAGTTTCCATTGATATTAAATTTTTATATCCGTTATCCCTCATAGAGCTTATGGGAACCAATTTGTTTTTGTAACCCAGATAGCTTACTTCCAGATTTTTAGACACCAGTTCATTTGCAATCTTTAATGTGAATTCTCCATCTATGTTTGTAACAATGGCAACATTGGATTCTGAAACAGCTACTGTAGCAAACACAAGTGCTTCACCGGTTTCTGCATCAACCACCTTACCTTTTAAGGTTATGTAATCCTGCTGATCCGATTTTTTATTCTTGTCAGACGACTTGCCGGCGAATGAGGTCTGAATTGTAAAAGCCAGCAGAAAAACGGTGGCAATAAGTGAAATTCTGTTAATAGTTTTCATTGCTAAATATTTAATTTATTAATTGTTGAACTTTATTCTTTTAAAAGGTTGTCCTGTCTATCATTTATATGACCGGTAATAAGCAAAAAACCCTATCCGGAACGATAAAATAATTATTATCTTCATCATAATATAATTTTGATTTTAGCGTATGATGCTTGTCCCGCTCAAGCGAGGGAGTCGCAAATGACTGAAAATTACATACGTGTATGTACATTTGACACATGTGGGTTTTATCTTGTTTTACCTGACCTATGGTTAACACCTTTATTAAATTTTTTAATTTTTCAGGATCCGGATTTTCATTTCTTATCAGTTCTTTAACAGGGAAGATATCGATAAATGGAATGCCTGTTTCAGCCAGCATAGAGCTGACAAATTTTTGTAACCTGAATTGTCCTGAATGTTTATCGGGATCAGAATTGATGTCAAGGAGCAGAGGTTTCATGGAAATGTCTTTGTTTGAAAAGATAATTAAGGAACTGGAACCATACGTGTATAATTTAAACCTGTATTTTCAGGGAGAGCCGATGCTGCATCCGGAGTTTTTTTCTTTTCTGGGATTGACAGAAAGAATTCATACCACAGTGTCGACAAATGGTCATTTTCTTTCCGAAGAAAATGCAGACAAGCTTGCAATTTCAGGTCTGAACAATCTTATTGTTTCTCTTGACGGGATTGATAATGAATCTTATTCGGCTTACAGAGTTAAAGGTAACATTAGTTTGGTTAAGCAGGGGATAAGAAATGTAACTGAAGCTAAGAAACGGCATTCTTCAGGGCCGAAACTGATAATTCAGGTTCTTGTAAATAAAAACAATGAACATCAGATCAGACAGTTGAAACATTATGCAAGAGAAATGGAAGCTTCGCTCAGGTTAAAATCAATGCAAATAATTAATGATGAAGCTTTTGATAAATGGCTTCCATCAGACAGGCGATACAGCAGATATAAGTTGACAGATGGTCATTATACTATTAAGAATACCTTGCCGGACAGATGTCCAAGATTATGGTTTAATCCAGTTATTACATGGGACGGTAAGGTGTTACCATGTTGTTTTGACAAGGATGCGCAGCATGTTATGGGAGATCTCAATGAATCTTCATTCAGGGATATATGGAATGGCCCACATTACCGTCTTTTCAGGAAGGCTGTTTTTTCAGGCAGAAAGTATATCGATATATGCAGAAATTGCACATCAGGCCTTAAAGGAGTTAAATACTGATTGCATGTTGGGGCAGATCTTTAATAAGGATTTTCAGGAGTAAGGGCAAAACCGTAAAATGATCAGGATTTTGAAAACAAGATTTTGCTCATTTATGTTTTGAAAGATTCAAAATGATTTTATACAGCGACTTTTTGTCATTTGGTTATCATTGGGCATAATGATCCCCTGTGGTCATCTGTTTGGGATCATTTACGCTCTATACTGTCTCTTGTTCAGTTTTTGGGACAGCCAGCCGTTTTGCGATTCTTATTGGTAGTATAAATGTCATCGGCAGCTAAATGAGTGATTTGGGCAAAGGCTCCTTTCATAACGGATCGATTGGATTAACCTTGTCCCTTCCTGACTTGTGACAATTAGTGCGGCAGAAGGTTCCATCTTTTTAGGTAGTGTTATATCTTATGTGTCTCACGACTTTGGTTCCCCATTTTTGTTTGATATCACAAGATTGTTTTTATTTTGACTTTCTTGAATTGTTAAACATCATTTCTTGAATAGCAGGATTTTTGTCAAGACTTTCGATCCCGGATAGGGACTTGTGCAGCCATTAAATCCTGCAATCCTTTTTCCCTGTCTAAAAGATTGACACGTAACTTGGAAAGTTGCTCCTTTATAAAATCATAAACGTATAATAATAACACCCTCAGGCAAAAATTGCAGAAACCTTTATTACGTATATAAATGAGTTACAGGGCATAATAGAAATCGGCTCATTATCGCTCAAAAAGAGCTCATATCGTATCAAATGAATTTAAAACGTATCGTATTATTATCAAATATTTTTAGCTCATATCGTATCATTTTTTAAATATAGTTGTATCTTTGATTCATGGAAAATAAAGTTTACATATTTAAAATTGACATTAACTGGGATCTAATTGGGTTGATTAGTAAGATAGACAGATTTGATGCATCATGGTCTTCTATAGAAAAAAGAGAAGGTCAAAGTTTAAAACAACTTAAAAGTATATCAACTATAAGAAGTGTTGGAGCATCAACAAGAATTGAAGGCTCTAAAATGAGTGATGCAGAAGTTGATGTTCTTCTTAAAAATATTGATATAACAAAATTAGAGGATAGAGATTCTCAAGAAGTTGTTGGTTATTTTGATACCCTTGACATCATAACAGAATCATATCAAGATATAAACATTACCGAAAGTAGTATTAAGAATCTACATAACATCCTACTAAAACACAGTAAAAAAGACAGTTGGCATAAAGGAGATTATAAACAACACAGCAATGCCGTTGAAGCCAACTATCCCGATGGAACAAAAAGGATAATTTTTGAAACAACAGAAGCTGGGTTTCCAACTGAAGATGCCATGAGAAGTTTATTTAAATGGTATAAAACAGACAAAGAAACTCATCCACTAGTAAAATGTGCCTCCTTTTGTTATGAATTTGTTAGCATTCATCCTTTTCAAGATGGAAATGGAAGATTAAGCAGATTAATAGCGTCTTTACTATTGCTTAAAAATGGATATAAATGGATTCAATATGTAAGTTTTGAACATGAAATTGAAAGCAAAAAAGAGGAATATTACAGAGTGTTAAGAAATTGCCAATCACAAAGACCAAATGAGAATATAACTGAATGGATTAGTTTCTTCTTTAATTCACTTTTAAATATTCAGAATCAGTTACTTCAAAAACTTGAATCAAGTGGTTTGCAATCACAATTATCACCTAAAGAAAAATCAATTCTAACTTTTATAGGAAATCATTCAGGATGTAAATCAGGTGATATAGCTAAGAAACTTGACATACCAAATCCAACTGTAAAAAGGATTTTATCTAATTTAATAGAAAGAAATCTTATAGAAAAACACGGAAATGGACCTGGAACAAATTATTCACTAAAATAAATTACGCCCTGTAACAAAGCCTATATGTAATGCTCCCTCCGGTCGCAATACACATAGCCCAACCGTTAGCATTCATTGTGACCCGTCCTCATAATTTGAATAACTGTTTATAACTTCAATCCAGGATAAATTTTGAATTAATAAAATCAAAAAATAATTTGGCTTGTATTATTATTAGTAGTAAATTACTTAATATGATAGATTTTTGTCCCTGAATCTTTTACGAGATTTGTTAGT
>JAKQQL010000394.1:0-1494 GCA_029564175.1 Candidatus Cloacimonadota bacterium | reverse complement strand
AAGATGATTGATGAGCTCAATGTAACTCAGTTTCATATATTAAAATGGATGAGTATGAATTGTGAAATGATTGAGAAATCAGATAAACTTATGGACTTGTATGATATATTTAAAGAGGAAGAGATTATGATTGAATCTCTTGTATTTAGATTATATATTTATGATTTAGAAAAAAAAGGGCTTATAACTCTTGGAAAAATATCTGATTATGATGATTATTCTGTAATTGCTTTAGGTTACAAAAATAGTACTCAAAAACCTGGGTTAACCCCAATAGGAGATCAATTTTTAGAGTTTATTCTAGATAGTGAATAAAAAAAGAGTGTAAGAGGAAACTCTTACACTCAAATACGAGATAATTGATTTATTCGCAAGTGTTATTTTTATTGGCACTCACTAATGTTGTATCTCCTTTAATGTTAAAAGAGAAATCAGAATTGTTGTGACTGTAGCACATAGGGATAATAAATTCTCCAGAAACATCTGAATTTATCACATGAGCTCCAACTTCAGCTGTATTCGTACATCCTGCAACTGTGCAATAATATGGCCATTTTTTATTTGATCCGTTGATCCAATGATTTTTCCATGATCCGCAGTTACAAGAGCGTGGTGCTGTTCCTTTTTTGTTTTTCCAATTAAATGCTGTTATAGTCATATAGTCATCTCATTTCTTATCTTTTGGTGGACATGGGTCATTCCCATAGCTCCTGGTTTCTCTGATTTTACCATCAGTTCCCTGGATACGAAGTTCTGATTTGTTGTCCTGTGCACGATGTTTACCATAATCTATGGCTTGTTTTTGAGTGTCAGTGATTTTGCTGGCTTTGTTATTGCCTTCTACAGTAACTGCCCATCCATCAGGGCGTTTTGATACCATTACATCATTTTTTGGCATATTGCCTCCTTTCAATTTTAAGTGTTTTCTGAATCAATGGATTTGTCAGAATATACAATCAAGATATACCTCCTTCTGTAGAAAGTATGTTCATGCTTGACAAAACTGAAAGGTGTTATTTCATGGTTTTGGATACTTGAAATAACTGTTCATTCAGTTAGTCAGGCAGAGAACAAAACTCTCTGCTTGATATTTTTAGCACTCTATGAATATGTATGCTAATTTACATATTTCAAAATAGTTGTCAAGGTATTTTTAAAATATTTGATATTTTTTTTACACTATCGTATTTTCCTTCTATATCGTAACTTCATGCCATAATAGTCATTAAGAATCAGAAATTAGATCTGAACATAATTAACAGGCTTTAAATCAATTCATAACATGTTTATATTTGCATATTCTTTCCGTGCTTTCAGTGCCTTCAGTGGTTGATAAAGAAATTACGACCACGGAGTAACTTGTGACCAGTATAATCATCAAAAAGCCTGTTTAATGTGCCGGCAATATTGCCATTTTCATCAACAATTGTTATGTCAACGTATCCTTTTGAGACATCCAATCCCATAAAGTAGTTATTCATTTTCCCCTCTTTT
>JAKQQL010000385.1:0-1699 GCA_029564175.1 Candidatus Cloacimonadota bacterium | reverse complement strand
GTCATATCTTTGATCATTTCATTCTCCTGTGTAAAGCATTGTAATCGTCATAAAAGTTGAGTGATTACCTTTATCTGCAAGCTGTTTGCTCGCAGTTCAAAAACAAACCCCTCCAAAAAATTTGAAGGGGCTTCTATATGTTTAAACTAATCTTCCAATGGTCTTCTGCTATCCCAGGTAATCTTACCTTCGCAGAATGTCATATCAACTCTGCCCTGAAGTTTGCATCCAAGGAATGGTGAATTTTTTGATTTTGACAGGATCGTATCGATATTAATTTCAATACTTTCATTTAAATCAACCAGCACAAGATCTGCCAGTTTTCCGGCTTCAATAAGGCCTGAATTCAGTTTTAACCATTGAGCAGGTTTTACCGCTAACTTTTCGATCAGAAGTTCAAGACTGATGATGTTATTTTTTACCAGATGAGTATATAAGCCGGCAAAAGAAGTTTCAAATCCAATCACACCGAAAGGTGCAAAATCAAATTCTTTTTCTTTTTCAAAGTCGGCATGTGGGGCATGATCTGTAGCGATGACATCAATCGTACCATCAATCAGTCCCTCAATTAAAGCCAGTCTGTCTTTTTCGGAGCGAATGGGTGGCTTACACTTAAAGTTTGTATCAAAAGTTTCTAATTTGTCTTCATTAAAGATTAAATGATGAGGCGTTACTTCACTTGTAACCAGAATGCCGTCTTTTTTTGCTTTTCTAATCATTTCAACAGATTTGGCAGTTGAAAGGTGAGCGACATGAAGCTGACATTTTGTTGATTCAGCAAGCATCAGATCTCTGGATATAATCACTTCTTCTGCCAAAGCAGGAATACCACTCAAACCAAGTTTTGTGGCAATTTTACCGCCACTGATCTGACCTTTTCCGGCAAGGTTATAATCCTCTGCATGAATAATTACAGGCACATCAAAATTTTGGGCATAACGCATGATATTTGATTGTAATTTTGCATTTTGTACACATGCGCCATCATCTGAAACAGCAACAATTCCGCCTTCTTTCATCGTTGCTATCTCAGCAATTTCCTTACCTTCAAGTTTCTTACTGGAAGCCCCAATGACTTTCACTTTGCAAAGTCCAATATCTTTTGCTTTTCTTTGAACATATTCCACTTCACCGATATTATCTATCGTCGGATCGGTATTTGGCATGGCGCAAATCGTTGTATAACCACCTTTAGCAGCAGCACGTGTACCTGTATGGATGTCTTCTTTATAGGTTTGACCAGGGTCTCTTAAATGACAATGCAAATCAACAAATCCTGGTAATAATTTTTTACCACTTGCATCAATCACTTCATCTGCGGTTTCACTGATATTTTTATCAATTTCAACAATTAGATTACCTTCGATCAATACATCTGTATCAACCCAACTTCCATTTATATAGGCATTTGCATTTTTAATGAGTGTTTTCATGATCCCCTCCTTATATCTTTCCGCCAAGAATTAAGAACAATAAAGCCATTCTGGCTGCAACACCATTTGCAACCTGCTGTAAAATGATACTTTGCTTACTGTCAGCAATCTCTGGTAAAATTTCTATACCTCTGTTCATTGGTCCCGGATGCATAATCAAAGCACTTTCTTTTGCCCATTTCAATGTTTTTTTGGAAAGTACATAGTGTTTGGTATATTCTTCAAGGCTTGGGAATAGTCCTTCTGTTTGTCTTTCAAGCTGCATT
>JAKQQL010000363.1:0-2255 GCA_029564175.1 Candidatus Cloacimonadota bacterium | reverse complement strand
CTGCCATCAATAAAAAACGTATTTAGTGTATCATAATGTGTACAATCTAATTGATAAGCATGAGCCGGGAATTGCCAGCAAAAATGTTGAATTGTACCACCGCCTTTATATTTGTAGAAAAAACCATCAGTATTACTTTCTAAAATATTGTAATTAAGAAAATTAGGTGCGTCGTTTCCGGGACCATAATCACCCCATAGTGAAACATTAATTGGAGAACCAATCAGGAAAAGCGCATAATATGACTCCGGGTTATTATTTGAAAAGGAGAATTCAATTTCTGCAAACCGTCTTGTGTAAGTCGTAGTGTCTTCTTTGAGAGGATCTCTTACATCCCCTGGTCCATCCACCCAAAAATAACATCCTTCTTTAGGCAAATCTAAAATACTTATTCCTGTTTTCAGTGATACCAAAGAGATATCCGGGGCTGGGTCTGGTACCGTGCACTCTGCCATTATATCCGGAGCATCTTTTTCGTTAGCATAAATAAAATACTTTCTTCCTGAATTAAATATCAGGTGAGATGGAATCTCAATAATAGGATTTCTTATTTGACCATCAAAGTGATATGTGAACATATCTTTTTCTCCATCTGAAATCGTGAAAGTAAACTCCCTGAAATTATCAATTGATCCATCTGAGTATTCAGATTGATATGATTTTTCAAAATATACTTTCTTTGAAGAAATTAAAGTATCTACATATGGAAAGTGACAATATTGGCATATATCATAAGATAGTGTATCGTCTATATCAACCAGGCCAATGGCACACATTTGTTCAGGTAAATCTGGCCGATAAAATTTTTCTTTGATATCACATTGACAAATTGGGATCGTAAGAAATATAATCAGACAAATGTACCAACTCTTTTTTGACGTATTCATGTCAGATGGCTAATAAACTTAAGCTTACCTAAAAGTAATGACTTTTCGAAGGATTGAACCTAAATTATTGAATGATTATAAGTAAAGCATTTCTCTTAATTTTGAAGATGGTTAAACTTTAAGAAAAGTAAATTGCCAGAAAATGAAAAGGGAGAAGGTAGAAACATATATTGCCATCTTCCTTTAAATGAATTACAATTTACTGTTATTCTAAAATCTCGTAACCTGTACTATAAGAATAAGGTCCTTCATAATTTAAGTATACGGGATCACTTTCTCCACAAGCATTTTCGAAAGTTGCCCATATTTCATAATGACCAGCATATTCAAAATAGATCTGGAAATAATTCTGATAATCATACCACAAACTAGTTCCCTCTTCTGGGTCAACATATAGTATAGGATCAGGTTCTTGTTCATCATAGGGGTCGTATGGCCACACTGCGAATGAATAAGAATTCCCGGCATAACCCCACATTCCTGATTCAGATGAGACACCAGTTGGATCAGCAGGTGGGCCTATCCAGACTCCAATTGGTAAATTATATTGTTTTCCACAGCATGTAATAGTTGCTTTTACCCATCCGGTGCCACTTCCATTAGCTGAAAATGTTGCCGGATTTTGTCCCTGCGTCGATGTTAATGTTAAATTTGAAGAAGATGACCAAACAAGAGTCTCATTACTATAATTTTGCACAGTGTATTGGCCAGATGTGCAAATTAAGGTCGGACCTGTTAAAGAAAAATCCGCTTTTACCCTAACTCCAAAAGCAAATGAAAAGGTCACAATTAACATCAATAATGGGGGGATTTTAAGTTTTCCGGATCGATAAAAATTAATAATATGTTTCATAATTAAAAATTTAAATTAATGATGAGAAAAAGAGAAGTACAGGAAATTTTCATTAGCAAGTTAAAACAATTTTGTCAGAAAGTCAATAACATTCCACTTTTAGACATACCCCATTTTTTAACCAAAACCAAAACAAAAGACTACTTCTGCCTTCCGCCTAAAAGAACGGATCATACATTTTACCTTTCTGGCTTATATTAACTATCAGATCTCTGCTCCTGCAAAGAGCGATGATACCATTTCCACCAACCACATTCCCGTTAATATTTATTAATTCACCGAAAGGATCATCACGTTCCATTTTGTAGGTATAAAGGCTTTTATAGAAAAGGTAGGCTTCTTTTGGAAGAGACATTATCCGGACCTGGAAATATTTTACAAATGATGGTATATATTTTACATTATCCCACTGAGCTAATATTTTCATCGTACAAGTCCCGCCTGGAATTTTGCTTCCATCGATAAAATACGAGTATAGAGTATCAGTCATACATCCTACCCCATAAGAGTGGGAG
>JAKQQL010000350.1:0-35254 GCA_029564175.1 Candidatus Cloacimonadota bacterium | reverse complement strand
ATTCAATACTCTATTTATATTGAGGAATTTTATGGCAAGAAATGATCTTCTCAACAGCACAATCGGCGAAGGCTCGGTTTTTGAGGGCAAGTTTTATATCAGCGGTTCTCTTAAAATCGACGGAAAATTTGAGGGTGAGATTAAGACTGATGACGAGCTGGTTGTCGGCGAATCAGGGAAAGTTAAGACAAATATTGAGGCGAGATCAGTGGTTGTTGCCGGTGTTGTCGTCGGAAATATTACTGCACGCGAAGAAGTCCGTCTTCTTGAAACTGCAAAGGTTCTTGGAGATATTTATGCTCCGAGCATAAATATTATGAAAGGCGTTGTTTTTAAGGGAAATACCTGTATTACAGGCGCTCACAAGCGCGATGTTGAAAAATTTATCGAGGATAATTATTCCGGGGTTACTACCAAGGAAAATAAATAGTTCTGGACTTTCTGACGATAATAAAAAAGTATCGTTAACAAAATGAAAGAATTTCAGATTAAATTATTCGGCTTACGAAAGATTTCATTTTCCCGCTTCGAGGATAATTTAATCCTCGTTATCTATACTGCGAGAAATGTTAAAGTAAAACGTATTAGTTCACCGTTTGTTTTTCACTGGCGAAAGACTTTGGCTGTAGCAGCCGGAGTCTTTTTTATGTCAATGGCTTCTCTTGCCGCGTCAATCGTATACATGTCAAGAGGTGATACTCATATTGTTCAGGAAGAAGACGAAAAATTAAAAGATTCCATAGTTTATTCTGAAGATACGAATTATTCCGATCCTGAAGACTCTTCATCTTTGAAAATATCCCAATATAAGGTAAAAGACGGAGATACTCTCGGCGAGATAGCGAAAGAATACGGTGTGTCTGTTGATACTATCTGCGGATCAAATAAACTTCCGTCTTATGACATTATACATGTCGGACAGGTGCTGAATATTCCGAATAAAGACGGAATAGTATATAAAATAAAAAAAGGCGATACCATTCAGCGAATCGCTTCAAATTACAAAGTTAATGCGGATAAAATTGCTGCTGAAAATAATCTGACTTATACAACAGTTCTTACAACCGGCACTGAGATCTTTATTCCGGATGCGAAACCCCAGAATATTATTGCAGCATTCATGTGGCCGGTTTCGAGCCGCCGCATAACCAGCAGTTTCGGCTGGCGGATACATCCGATACGCGGCGGAAGGCATTTTCACAGCGGAATCGACATTGGTGTTGTATTTGCTCCGGTAAGGGCATCAAAATACGGCAAAGTAACATACGCAGGCTGGATGGGCGGCTATGGAAACGCAGTTGTAATTGCGCATCCGGGCGGACACAAAACTCTGTACGGACATCTTTCCAGAATATATGTAAGACGCGGCCAGTATGTTAAACAGGGTCAGGGAATTGCCCAGAGCGGAAATTCCGGACTTTCTTCCGGTCCTCATTTGCATTTTGAAATCATTAGAAACGGCAATACTGTAAATCCGCGCAAATATCTTAGATAAGTAGAGGATTTTTCTTTTTTCATCTGTAATTTATTTTTTTCTGAATCTTAAGTTGCTATCGTCCGTAAATAGTAACAGGTGTTGAAAATGAAGAAAGTATTAATTGCGTTTGTTTTAATTATAGCTGCTTTTACTGTTAATGGCGAATCTGATATTTCTCCAGAAAAATCGATCGCAGAAATAGAGACTCCTTCTCTTGATGAGCAGTTTACAGCTCCTGATCTTTTTGAAAAAAATCATGTAGTCGGTTTTTACGGAAATCCCAATTCAAAAATAATGGGAGTTCTCGGACGTTTCTCGAAAGAAAAACTTGCGGAAATGCTGAGAGAAAAAGCTGCTGAATATGATAAAGTAAACGGCGATAAAGGAGTTATTCCGGCTATTTATATAGTTTACGGGACATGTCAGCCTTTGGGTGAAATTAATTTTGTTAAAGATGAAGTAATTGAGTCATACATCAAATTCGCTTACGAGAACGGATTTCTTGTTTATATAGATCATCAGATCGGAAAATATAAAGTTACCGAAGCGGTTGAAAGAATTCTTCCATTTTTAAAACATTCAAATGTTCATCTCGCTATTGATGTAGAATGGCGTACGCGCCGCCCGATGAAGGAAATAGGTTCTGTTACGGCTGATGAGCTTAATGCTGCTCAGAAAACAATGCAGGATTATATTCTTTTAAATAATATAAAAGGTAAACGTCAGCTGGTATTTCATCAGTTCCATAAAAAAATGGTCCGCAATATTACAAAAGTGAAATCCGACTATGATCCTGTTATGCTGGTTCATTCAACATCCGGCTGGGGAAAACCCGGCATTAAGATTGCGACACATGAGCGCAATGCGAAAGTCGTTAATATACCTTATAAGGCTTTTAAACTTTGGATGCATTATTCTAATAAACGCGGAGTTCATTTCGACCGTCCGATTATGAAGCCCGAAGAAGTTCTGGCATTATCGCCACAGCCGGGACTTATTTTATATCAGTAAATATGATGTTAAATTATTCTTGAAGCAAATCGCTGAATCGATAATATGGATTCCGCGATTTGCTTTTTCGAGGTGTTCCATGAAGCTGATTAAGTTTATTGTGATATTCTGTCTTTTTCTTTCTGCATGTACATTTAGCGGAAAAAGAATTAATTTAAATGATGGAGACTTTTATGCTCTTGTGGTAATTTCTTCAAACCATCATGTATCTTATTATGATGACACAAGCCGTGATGAAGAGGATAATGCGATTGGGACACTTAAGATGCCCGGTCGGACTCATGGGGGAGAGAGTCCCGTTGAAATGACTCGTTCAGATGAAAGACTTTCTACTCATCCTGTTGCATCTTTGATGGCTGGTGTACTTCCTGTAATTGAACGTGAATTTTCATCATCAAAAATAAAACTTATACCGTTTGAAAAAGTTTTGAAGAATAGAAAATATATGACTTTTTCAAAAAATGAATCATCTGATGAAAATAATATTTATTATCCCGATGGTTTCGGAAGAATAGACTACGGGAACTCTGCTCTTATGACTTCTTTATGTGATGAACTTAATGTTTCCGGATTTGTTGTAATCGATATTCAGTTTCTGAAAGAGCAAAAGAGCGCAGGGTTGAAACATCCGCGTCCTATTTCTGCAGCTGTGATTCTGACTTGTTCTGTTTACAGCAAAAATTCCAATCTGATTTGGAAAACCATAGAAATTTCGAAGTCGAAAATGGTGATAGAAAAAAGTTATGAAGGTTATGATCACAGGGCTCTTGACAAAGATCTAATTAATTGTTTTGAGTCGGCTGCAGAGTCTCTTTTTTCGAAAATAAAAATGCTTTAGAAAAAACCGCTGCGTTGAAAATGCAGCGGTTTTCTGTATTACTCAAATGTGAAAGTTGTAGTGAATAAATTGTGGCCATCCATGTCAAATTTAAGTCCTCTTTTGTCTTTTGCTGTCATGCCGAAGTGTTCAATGTACTGGTTTGATCCGTCGTTGAATTCTATGCGGTAGTCATATTCCCCTGGTTCAAAGGTATATTGCTGCCATCCGAAAGGGCCGTCTGAATTTCCGTCTAGGATGCTTGACCCCCAATTGCCGGAATAACCATTCGGGCTTTCAACAACATAAAGAGCGGTAATTTCGTATGAGTCAAGCGGAGTAGAATCTGTTACATAGATTCTGCTTTCTTCACTGTCTTCTGCGTTACATGACAATAAAAGCGGAATAACTGCAATTAATACCATGATAATAGTCTGTTGAATTTTTTTCTTCATATTAAAACTCCTTATTTGCTATTATTGATAACATAATCAGACGAAATCCGCATCGTGGAGAATACGTAGACTGAAAAAAAATGAAGATAGAATAATGTATCGGTTGTAGAAGGCGGCCGATTGAAAGTATGAGGCGATTTAGGCTTTTATCAAGAGTAATAAAGGTTATTTGCCGTTCAATATATATTTATTTATTATATCATTTCTTTTGAGTTTTTATTTGCCGGAATTTTTTTTTCTTGATATATAAATGTTAATTTATAGAATATAAAATCATAATTATGGAGTGTGTTATGCCTTCTCCAGCTTTACTCTGGCTTGCTGCCGGACTGATTATTATTGCGTTGGAAATTTTAGTTCCGGGATTTGTTATTTTCTGGTTCGGTGTCGGTGCCGTAATTACTTCAATTTGCGTTTTTGCCGGCGTTCCCTCAGACGGAACATTTCCCTGGATAATATTTCTGTGTTCTTCACTTCTTTTTCTTCTTTTATGGCATTTGTATTTCAAGAAACATTTTGGTAAAAATTTAACTGACGAATCGCGTGATCCGACATTATTAAAATTGCGCGGAATTGCAAAAACTGCTATCGAACCTCATCGTTCGGGCGAGGTTGAATTGTATTCTGTCTATCACAGTTTGAAAATCTGGCAGGCTGAATCTGAAGAATCAATTCCTGAAGGTTCAGAGGTTGAGGTTCTTGAATCCCGCGGAATAAAGCTTCTTGTGAAAAAAGTAAATGGAGGTAAATAATGGAGAAAGTTCTTATTGTAGCACTTGGGTTTTTTGCTATTGTCATTTTTTTTAAATGCGTGCGTGTTGTACCGCAGGCAGAAAACTGGGTTGTTGAAAGACTAGGGAAATACGTGGCAACTTTGAATCCCGGTTTAAATCTTATTAATCCGCTTCTATCGAAAATTTCTAAAAAAGTGGATATCCGTGAGCGTGTTCTTGATATGCCCCGCCAGGGAATAATCACTTCTGATAACGCGATACTTGAAGTTGACGGAGTGGTTTACTTTAAGGTAATGGATCCTTATAAATCCTTTTACGGAATTCAGGATCTTGAATGGGCGATAATGAATCTTGCCCAGACAACACTCCGTTCGATAATGGGTAAAATGACTCTTGATGAATCGCTTTCACTGCGTGAAAAAATAAACAAAGAACTTCTTGTTGTTCTTGATGACGCTACGGATTCGTGGGGAACTAAAATCACGCGTGTTGAACTTAAAGATATTGCGCCTCCGGCAGAACTTGCTAAAGCGATGGCTCTTCAGCTGAAGGCAGAACGTGAAAGACGCGCACGTGTTCTTGAAGCTGAAGCAAAGAAAGAAGCTGCGGAGAAAGAAGCTCAGGGTGTTAAGCTTGCTCAGATTTTGGAAGCGGAAGCGAGAAAGGAAGCGGCAATGAGAGATGCAGAAGCACGCGAAAGACTTGCTGAAGCTGAAGCTAATGCTGTCAGAATGGTTTCCGAATCACTGAAATCTACCGGCGGAGACCCTCTTGTTTATTTGATCGGACAGGAATATGTAAAGGGTCTCACTAAAATCAGTGAATCACAGAATGCAAAGTTTATAATGATTCCGCCTGATATTCTTGAAACTGTTAAGGGAATTTTCGGGAAGAAATAAAAAAAGATCAAAAGGGACCGGGCTTCAGTCGCCAGCCCCGCCCCTTTTGAAATCCCCGCCCGCTCTTTGTCGCGACATAACTTTCGCACCTCCTTCGGAGGATTGCGAAAATCTGCGCTTATTAACGAGGCGCTTTTATTCCGACTTCCTGTCGGATATTGAAGCGCCTCGATGGCGGTTTTCCTACCGCCTTAGTGTCTGTCTTTGACAGACGTTTTGATGTTAGCTGATATCATTCATCTTCTGATTTGAGCACTCGCTCATCCTACTTTTTTACGCTTCGATTTTCGCACCGCTTTCAGCGGATTGCGAAAGCTCAGCTTATTTGGTATCTGCCTTCGGCAGATGTTTTAGTTATTGTAGATTTCATTCATCTTTATTTGAAGTGCTTTGCGCACTTTGGATTTTGTCAGATTCATTCGTTTTATAATATAATTAAGCGTTTTGACCGCTTCCCTAAGTAAACGCTTAATTATATTATGCTTCATAATTTTAAATTTAGAAATGACATTCAATTATGTCTTCGAGACACTCCTATATTTCTCTAAGAGACACTTCGGAGCGCTGAAACGATGCTTCAGAGATTTAAAATGGAGACTTTGCCTAAAAAATTGTGTAATAAGGAAAAATATCCGGTTAAATCTTTTGATCTGTTTGAATTGCTGGAGAGAGGATTGCGCGTAATAAGGTAAGGTAATTAAGCTGAAGTTGTTTTAAAACTCAAAAAAAGTTTGAACTTTTGCCTGAAAAATGCTTGAAATATTGTTTAATAATTGAATTTATTTCAGTTTAGCTAAAAAAAATTATGGAGTGGTTATGAAAAAAAAATTTTTTAACACGGCTATTGTCTTTATTGCAGTTGTTGTTTCAGGTCTTGGCTTCGGTAAAGATAAAAGTCCATTGAGCGCTGTTGATTCAATAATATGGGTTGGTATAGATTTTTCATTAGTTAAAATGGCTGGCCCGGATTTTAATAATCCTGATGAAATTTTTCCCGGCATGCTTGATAAATGGAATAATCTATTTGTCAAAGAAAGATTGAAAAAAATCTCGTCTGAAATTGACAAGAAAATTGAGGTTGATGTTGAAGGTGTATTTGAAGTAAATAAAAAGGCATCTAAAACACAGATTAAACCTTTTCCAGGACCGGATGATTCAACAAAAAAATCTAATATTTCAAATGAAGCAATTGCAAAACAGGTTAAAGGATATACGCTCAAATCCAAAAGCGGCATGGGTCTGGTTTTCATAGCAGATTGTTTTAATAAGATAGAAAAAGCAGGTTCTATTTATGTTGTATATTTCGACATAGCAACTCGCGAGGTGATATCTTCAAAACGTCAAGTTAATGATGCTGGAGGCTTCGGATTCCGTAATTTCTGGTTCCGAACTATTAAAGACGCATCTGTGAAACCGTAATAAAATACTAATAGATGCAGCAGTCTGATAAATGCTGCATCTATCTATTTGTGAAATGAAAACCACCTGCTCTGCAGGTGGTTCTAAAAAAGCTTTAGCTATGAGTAGATAAAAAAACCTCCTGAGTCAGAATGGTTATGGCTACCAACCAAAACCAAAAAGACAGAGGATGTTTATCCGAATGGATAAAAATACATTAGCGCACACCAGTTGGAATTGCAAGTACCATATTGTTTTTGCCGTAAAATACAGAAGGCAGATAATCAATCGTCAAATAAAGAAAGATATCGGAGAAATATTGAGAACTCTTTGAGAAAGAAAAGGGGTTAAAATATTGGAAGCAGAGGCATGTTCAGATCATATCCATATGTTGCTTGAAATACCTCCGAAGTACAGTGTTTCGGAAATTATGGGATATCTTAAAGGTAAAAGCAGTTTGATGATTTTTGATCGACATGCGAATTTGAAATATAAGTATTGGAATCGGCATTTCTGGTGCCGTGGATATTTTGTTGATACGGTCGGAAAGAACGAACGTCGTATTGCGGAGTATGTACGAAACCAGTTGCAGGAAGATGTGATGTCTGATCAACTTTCGTTAAAAGAATTTACTGACCCGTTTACGGGTGAGCCGGCAAATAAAGGCAAAATCTAGACCCCTTTAGGGGTAGCCTGAGAATTCATGCGGTTGGAAGCTGTTCAGAGGGCTTTAGCCTTGCCAGTAATAACCCTTATCGGGTTTGTTCAAGCGACCTGCTAAGCTGTTGGTCTTGACTTAATTAAATACTGAACATAATTTTATTTCTGTAGCCAAGTAAGTGTAAGCAGATTTAAAGTTAATTAATGCAAATAAAAAATGATTGACTTAGAAGTAGAGTTTTCAAACTCATATATTGTGGCAATCATGAAGATTTACATAATATAAGAGTTTATAGTAAATAGAATGCAATATTTCTTTCTGATTTTGTAATTCCATCTGCTTTTTGTGATTTTTGATGAATTTGCGATTAATAATTAATTTTTTATGAGATGTTTTATCATGTTTGATTTGACTGGTGATGAAGTTTCCCTTTTGTCTTTGAGAAATATAATATTAAATGATTCCAAGATATCTGTTGGCGTCGAAGCTTTGGAAAAAGTAAGATCTTCATATAGTTTTCTTGAGAAATTTGCTCAGGATAAACTGATTTATGGAATTAATACCGGACTTGGTCCTATGACTCAATACCGGATTAACAATAGTGATTTGAATAGTCTTCAGTATAATTTGATAAGAAGTCACAGTGCCGGCTGCGGTAATCCAATCGATTCTATTTGTGTTAAAGCTGCGATGATCGCCAGACTGAGTTCTCTTTCAAAAGGATTTTCCGGAATACACATTGAAGCTCTTGAGCTTTTAACTGAACTTATAAATAAAAATATTATTCCGTTCATTCCTGAGCATGGAGGTGTCGGTGCAAGCGGCGACCTTGTTCAGCTTGCACATCTTGCTCTTGTTATGATAGGTGAAGGTGAAGTTTTTTATGAAGGTGAACGTAAATCAACATCAGAGGTTTTTAAAACTTTTGGATTAAAACCGATTAAAATGCATATTAGAGAAGGGCTTTCTCTTATTAACGGTACTTCTGTGATGACCGGTATCGGTATAGTAAATCTCATATATGCTAAAAATATTCTTAACTGGATGATAATCGCTTCATCGATGCTTGGAGAAATTGTAGCATCTTATGACGATTATTTTTCTGATGAGTTGAACAGGGTAAAACATCATAAAGGTCAAAGAGATGTTGCATCAGCGATATCATCAATTCTCAAGGGAAGCGCTTTAATTAAAAAAAGATCTGAACATCTTTATGAAAAAAAAATTGTAGATGAAATACTGGAAGAAAAAGTTCAGGAATATTATTCTATCCGCTGTGTTCCGCAGATTTTAGGTCCGGTGCTTGATACCATACGTTACGCTGAATCAATAGTGCTTGGTGAGTTTGAGTCTGTAAGCGATAATCCGATTGTTGATGTTGAAAACTCAAATGTTTTTCACGGCGGTAATTTTCATGGTGATTATGTTTCGCTTGAGATGGATAAATTAAAAATTGCAATTGCCAAGCTTTCACTTCTTTCCGAGAGACATATTAATTATCTCATGAACAGCAATCTCAATAAAAAGATTCCGCCTTTTGTAAATCTCGGCACGCTCGGTCTTAATCTTGGGATGCAGGGAGTTCAATTTACGGCGGTATCAACTGCTGCAGAAAATCAGACTCTTTCATATCCGATGTACCTTCATACTATACCGAATAATAATGATAATCAGGATATTGTCAGTATGGGAACAAATTCCGCATTAATAGCAAAAAAGATTATTGATAACAGTTATGAAGTTTTATCAATAGAGTTTATTGCTTTAATTCAATCTATTGAATATCTTAAAAATAAGGATAAACTTTCTCCATTTAATAAAAAGATTTTTTCTGACTTGAGAAAGGTTGTACCGGTATTTGTTGAGGATACTCCGAAGTATAAAAGTATAGAAGCTATGAAATCATATCTTTTAAGTGTCTTTCCTGAAGCGGGGGAAATGTTTATATGAGAAAGTGCGCTCTTGTTACAGGCGGTTCAAACGGTATCGGCAGGGCAATATCAATTGCTATTGCGAAAATGGGATATCATGTAATAATTAATTACAGATCCAATGATGTTGAAGCGGAAAAAACTGTTTCCATGATTTCAGAAATAGGCGGAACGACTGATCTTTTAAAATTCGATGTGTCAAAACGCATTGATGTTGAAAACTCTCTTAATTCATGGATCGATTCGAATCCGGACAGCAGAATTGATATTCTTATCAATAATGCAGGCATTACAAGAGATAATCTTATGCTGTGGATGAAAACCGAAGAATGGGATGATGTCATAAATACAAATCTTAACGGATTTTTCTATGTGACTCGTGTTTTATTGAAAGGAATGCTTTCCAACAGATACGGGCGTATTGTAAATGTTGTTTCCTTATCAGGATTAAAAGGTGTGGCAGGACAGTCAAACTATTCTGCTTCAAAAGGCGGAGTAATTGCTGCGACGCGTTCTCTTGCACAGGAGATTGCTAAAAAGAATGTTACTGTAAATGCAGTCGCCCCCGGCTTTATACATTCGGATATGACAAAAAATCTCAACGAAAAAGATTTAAAACATATTATTCCAATGCAGCGTTTCGGTACACCGGAAGAGGTTGCGGACGCTGTAGCTTTTTTTGCATCTGAGAAATCTTCATATATAACTGGAGAAGTTTTATCTATTAACGGCGGAATATTTTGATCTCGGGTAAAAACATGAACAGAGTTGTAATAACCGGCATGGGAATTTATTCATGTATCGGTAAAAATGTAGATGAAGTAAAACAATCACTTTATGACGGAAAATCCGGTATCGGAATTGATCCTGAGCGCAAAGAGATCGGTTTCAGATCATCACTTACCGGAATTGTCGAACGTCCGGATCTGAAAGGCGTTTTGCCAAGAAGAATGAGAATCGGACTTGCAGAACAGGGCGAATATGCCTATGTAGCAACTGAAGAAGCTTTGAAGATGGCTGATATCGATATGGATTATCTCGAGAAAAATGAAGTCGGGATTCTCTACGGAAATGACAGTTCTGCAAAAGCTGTTATTGAATCTGTTGATATTGTCAGAGAAAAAAAGGATACTACTCTGATCGGATCAGGATCTATTTTTCAGGGAATGAACTCGACAGTAACAATGAATCTGGCTGTAATATACAAGCTTAAAGGAATTAATTGTACGGTAAGTGGAGCATGCGCGAGCGGATCGCATGCAATAGGTCTTGGATATTTTCTTATTAAAAACGGTCTGCAGAGTATGATTATCTGCGGAGGTGCTCAGGAAGTTAATGCTTACTCAATGGGAAGCTTTGATGCTTTGAGCGCTTTTTCATTATTGGAATCATCCCCGCATGAAGCATCGCGTCCTTTTGATAAAACAAGAGACGGACTTGTTCCGAGCGGCGGTGCTGCAACAATTATTATCGAAAGTTACGAAAGCGCTGTCAGAAGGGGCGCTAATATTATTGCTGAATTGATTGGATATGGTTTTTCTTCAAACGGAGAGCATATTTCAGTACCAAACGTAGACGGGCCTGTCAGATCACTTAGAATGGCTTTTGATGATGCCGGTATTGACGTTGATAAAATTGATTATGTCAATGCCCATGCGACTTCAACGCCAGTCGGCGATAAGAATGAAGCTGAGGCACTTGCTGAAGTTTTCGGGAAATATAAGCCGTATGTGACGTCAACAAAATCCCAGACCGGGCATGAGTGCTGGATGGCCGGAGCAAGCGAGCTTATTTACTCGATCATCATGATGAAAAATTCTTTTATAGCGCCAAACATTAATTTTACAGAAGGTGATGAAAGCAGTTCGAAACTTAATATACCTAATAAAAGAGTGAGCAAAAAAATTGATTATTTGTTGTCGAATTCTTTCGGTTTCGGCGGAACAAATGCTACATTGATAGCAAAAAACTTTGAGTAAAAGTCAAAATTATATGAGGTTCAAATGACACGTGAAGAAGTTGTAAAAAAGATTAATCAGATCTTAATTGAAGAATTTGAGATTGAAGAAGCGGTAATCGATCCTACCGGAAATATTATTGAGACGCTTGGGATTGATTCACTTGATCTTGTTGATCTTGTTGTTTTAATTGAAAAGAATTTCGGTTTCAAGGTGGTTAATGAGGAAATGGGTGGTATTAAGAATCTTAATGATTTTTATGATTATGTAACTGCCCGGGCTAAGTGATTAGTGGCTCGTTGGGAAGGTAAAACGCGAGGCGGAGTATTCGGATACACAATATTTGTCTTTTTGATTTCCGTCTTTCATTTGCGGATAGTATATTTTGTACTTAATTTTGTTGTTCTGTATTTTATGTTTTTTTCGCCAAAAGCCTTCAGATCGATATACGGATATTTTTCGAAAAGAAAGAAATTCGGGAGATTGAAATCTTTTATATCTGTATGGCGCAATTATAATTATCTCGGTCAGTCAATAATTGATAAAATTGCTATTTTATCGGGGCAGAACCAATCATTCACTTTTGATATGGACGGTGAAGAGTATCTTCATGATATGGCGAAAAATGGTGTAGGCGGATTTCTGATTGGTGCGCATGCAGGTAATTGGGACGTTGCCGGAAGCATGCTGAACAGGATTGATTCCAAAATAAACGTCGTAATGCTTGATGCGGAACATCGTCGAATAAAAGAATATTTGTCCGGTGTTATGAAAAATCTGTCAGTAAATGTCATACCTATTCGTGATGACTTTTCTCATCTGTTGAAAATCAAAGAGGCTTTGCAGAATAAAGAGCTGATATGTATTCATGGCGACCGTTTTGTAGATGGAATGAATACTATAAGAAAAATGTTTCTGGGAAGTGAGGCTGATTTTCCTGCCGGACCTTTTCTTCTTCCGTTGAAGTTCAATGTTCCGGTGACTTTTGTTTTTTCAATGAAAGAAGGTTTTAATCATTACCATTTTTATGCATCAAAGCCAGTACAACCTGTATCGTGCAAATCACCAGCAGAAAGAAGTATTCAAACAGGGCTTCTTCTCGATGAATACGTAAAAGAACTTGAAATTATACTCAGTAAGTATCCTGAACAATGGTTCAACTATTACGAATTTTGGAGTTGAAATTTCAAGTATGAATTCTCCTTTGAAAATTGCTTTTATTTCTGTGAATAAGCATAAGGCGCCGTATCCGGTATATCCTATTGGCGTATCATATATTGCATCTTATCTGCGTGAAAAACAGCCTGAGTGGAATGTTCAAATATTTGATATGAATATTATTGAATACGGCGACTGTGTTGAGGCTATTAAAAAATTCGCACCTGATTATATCGGAATATCGTTGAGAAATATTGATGATGTCAATTTCTATAATCAGGAGAACTTCATATACGAATATAAAACTCTTGTATCTGATATCAGGAAAAGTATGAAGTCGGTAATAATACTCGGCGGTGCAGGTTTTTCTCTTTATCCTGAACTGTTGTATAATTTTATAAATCCTGATTATGCCATTGCCGGTGAAGGCGAATTATCCTTTTATAAACTGATCAGTGCTCTGGAGAATGGCGGAAATATTGCCGATGTTAGCGGAGTGCTGTACCGCAGTAATGAATCAGTTTCCTGTACCAGGAGAAATATTCCTGAGAATAATTATGATTTTCCGTTAAAATACGAAAAAGACCTTGTGCCGTATTACTGGAAGTACAGCGGAATGATGAATATTCAGACAAAACGCGGATGCCCTTATGGATGTGTTTACTGTACTTATCCGGTTATTGAAGGACGTAATATAAGGACTCACAGTATTGAAAGAATAATAGAAACAATGACTCATTTAAAACTGGATCATCAAGTAGATTATGTTTTCTTTACTGATTCCGTTTTCAATATTGATAATGATTACAACTGCAGACTTGCTGAAGCGATAGTTGACAGCGGTATTGATATGAAATGGGGTGCATATTTTTCTCCAAGCAATCTTGACAGAAAAACTCTCACGCTTTTTAAGAAAAGCGGGTTAAAGCACATTGAATTCGGTACGGAATCCCTTTCCGATCGTGTCCTTGAAAAATATGGAAAAAGTTTTTCGGTATCTGAAGTTATTGAAACTTCAAAAATATGCTGTGATCTCGATATCAATTATGCTCATTTCCTCATTCTTGCTGGAATCGGCGAGACGGATGAAACTGTTGATGAGTCTTATGCAAATTCAAAACTCATAAGCAATACGGTGTTTTTCCCGTTTGTCGGAATGAGAATATATCCGGGAACAGAACTTCAGAAAATTGCTGTCAGTGAAGGCATAATTTCAGCAGATGATTTACTTGTTGATCCTATTTATTATCTTTCTAAAGATGTAAATATTGATACTCTTAAGGAAAGGGCGAAAAGTACCGGTAAGAAGTGGTATTTTCCAGATGAAGATTTTTCTGAAGAAATTATGAAAATGCGCAAGAGAAATAAAAAAGGATTGTTATGGGAATATCTGATAAGAATCTGATTGGTAAAGACAGAATAAGAGAATTGATTCCGCAGCGTGATCCGATTGTCATGATCGATGCGCTTATTTTCTCTGATGAGACACGAACTGTTTCGTCATTTGAGGTCGATAAGAATAATATATTTGTAAGTGACGGATATTTATCGGAATCCGGAATGATTGAAAATATTGCTCAGACTGCGGCAGCACGTGTCGGATACATTGCGATGCAGAGATCTGCTGCAATACCAATAGGTTTTATTGCAGGAATTAAAGACCTTAAAATATATTCACTTCCTAAAATATCATCTGTGCTGATAACGGAAATTGTTATCGAAAATACAGTAATGGGTATGACTATTATTTCAGGGAAAACAGTATGTGAGGATAAGATTCTTGTAACATGTGAAATGAAAATTTATATAAATCCGGAACTTAATTCCCAGGATGTTGCTCTTAAATGAATAAACTTATAAATCGCATAGAAATTCCGGTACGTTTCAGCGAAAATGATCCGATGGGAGTTGTGTGGCACGGTAATTATATAAAATATTTTGAAGATGGCAGAGAAGCTTTCGGACTTCAATATAACATCTCGTATATGGATTACTTTAATAACAGTATATTAGCTCCTATCGTAAAAATATACTGTGATTACAAGCGTTCTCTTAGATTCGGTGATACAGCTGTAATTGAAACTGAATATGAATATTCCGAATCAGCAAAGCTGATATTTAATTATAAGATCTTTGATAAGAAATCAGAATTATTGTGCGCCAGCGGAAGAACAATTCAGGTATTTACTGATATTAAAGGCAATCTGATATTAACTCATCCAGAGTTTTTTGAAAAATGGAAAGTCACATGGGGTTTTCCGGGAAGCCGTTACAATGATTGACGTTTTTACGGAAAACTACAGTGTTCTTACCGGACTCGGCGCAACAGTTGAGGATAATTTTCTGTCAATTCTTGCAGGAGAAACTTCCATAAAATCTGATGAATTCATGAATGAAAAGATTTCTGTTTCGATGATCAAAAACATTTATTCAGATTCTGACAAATTTTCTGACGGAATTTATTCAAAGCTTGAAAAGTATTTTATTCTTTCTATCAGTACAGCTCTTTCCGAATCCTCTATTGATCCCAAAGATTCAGGGACTGTTTTTGTGATTTCTTCTGCAAAAGGCAATATTGATAATCTTGATTCCAATGATCCGTATAAAATTGGTAAAGGCCGGATAAAACTTTATGAAATGGCAGAATTTATAAGCGGCTATTTTAAAAATCCAAACCGTCCAGTAGTTATATCAAATGCGTGTATCTCCGGACTATCGGCGATAATAACCGCGAGATTTCTTATTGCAAGCGGTCAGTACAAAAATGCAATAGTGTCAGGAGGGGATATTGTATCAGATTTTATTGTTTCTGGCTTCAGCGCTTTTAAAGCGCTTAGCCCTGAACCCTGCAGACCTTTTGATGAAAACAGAGATGGTTTAAGTTTGGGCGAAGCATGTGCAACAATCATATTGACTGCTGATCCATTAGGTGATCATCCAATTATGATCGCAGGCGCTGCGTCGAGTAATGATGCTAACCATATTTCAGGGCCATCCAGAGACGGGAGCGGATTAAATTATGCGATAAAATCAGCTATGACTGAAGCCGATATATCTGCTGATGAAATTGATTCGCTGTCATCTCATGGAACCGGCACAGTTTATAATGACGAAATGGAATCAAAAGCATTTGTACTTGCCGGTTTGAATAATGTACCGGTTTTCAGCCTGAAAGGTTTTTTCGGACACACTGTCGGCGCTGCTGGAATAGTTGAATCAGTTCTTTCAATTCATGCGATGAAAAATAATATAATTATGCCTTCCGGCGGATTTAAAAAACACGGAGTTTCCGGATCAATATTAATATCTGAAAAGACAGAGAAGAGGATGAATAACATTTGTTTAAAAACCGGTTCAGGTTTCGGCGGATGCAATGCTGGAGTTATATTTAAAAAACATGTCTGAAATATTCATAACATCTCATTGTTCAATAAATAAAAATAGCGTAGTTGTAAATGAAAAACAACGTCCTTTTGTCGGAGATTTTTCATCAGGGATAAGGAGTATCTATCAATATGAGTCAATAAAATATCCGAAATTCTTCAAAATGGATAATTTGTCAAAGCTCGCTTTTATTGCAGCAGAACTTGCACTTGGCGGGCTTGATATTAAAAAAAGATATGAATCAGATAAAATCGGACTTATTCTAATGTGTTCCAATTCATCGCTGGATACGGATTGCAGATATTTCGAATCAATTTCAAATGAAAATTATTATCCTAGCCCCGGAATTTTTGTATACACTCTGCCGAATTTGATGGCAGGTGAAATATGCATACGCCATAATTTCAAAGGAGAAAATACGGTTTTTATAAATGATCAATGTGATTGGAAATTTATTTCAGAAATTGTTCAATTTCTTATGATAACCTCAAAAATTGACGCATGTCTTTGCGGCTGGTGCGATCTGTTTCTTGAGGACTTTGCTACAGATCTGTTTTTTGTTGAAAAAGGAGATCAGCCTGCAGGCAAAAAGATTTTTAATTCTGCCAATATTTTAAAAATACTTGATTTGCAGCATCTCTGAAAAATATATTTAAATAGCTGATAAAGAAAAAATAAGTTTATTGATAAAATGCGAGGATATATGGACGAACTGATCGTAAAGCTGAAAAAGGAAATTATTGAACAACTGAATTTTGAGGATCTTAGTATAGACGATATTGAAACTGAAGGTCCATTGTTCGGTCCGGAAGGACTTGGTCTAGATTCAATCGATGCTCTTGAACTTATTCTGATTCTAGAAAAGAAATACGGAATAAAGATGACTGATGCTGATGACGGTAAAGCGATTCTGCAATCTGTAAAATCGATGGCTGATTTTATCATGTTGAAAAGGAAATAATAATTATGAGTCATCGGATATTCGTAACCGGGATCGGAATTGTTTGTGCGGCGGGGAATTCCGCTTCAGAAACACTTTCATCGCTTGCTGCTCAGAAAAGCGGCATATCCGGTATGCAGTATCTTGATTCACGGCTGAAGGATTTATTTCCTGTCGGGGAAGTGAAATTGTCCAATAAGGATTTATGTGATAATCTCTCACTGCCGATTAAAAACTATTCTCGAACATATTTGTTAGCGCTTGCTGCGGCGAGAGAAGCTGCAGGTGAGATGATAGAAAATTATAATTCCAGCCGTTTGGGAATTGTTTCCGGCAGTACAGTCGGCGGCATGGATCTAAGTGAAAAATATTTTCAGTCGGTTTATGCAGGGATTGATGCTGACATAAGCGATCTCAAACAGCATGATTGCGGATTTTCGACTGAGTTTATCGCTGATAAATTAGGTATCAAAGGTTATCTTTCAACTGTCAGTACGGCATGTTCTTCATCTGCAAATTCAATTATACATGCATCAATGTTGATAAAATCCGGTATAATTGACGCCGCAGTCGCAGGCGGTGTTGATTCTCTAGCAAAATTTACACTTAACGGTTTTAATTCCCTGAAGATTCTTGATTCAAAATTATGTTCACCTTTTGATGAAAACAGAAACGGGCTTAATCTCGGCGAAGGTGCTGCATTTCTTTTTATAGAATCTGAAAGATCTGCTTCATCGCATATGAATGATGTCATATGCGAGATAAAAGGATTCGGAAACAGCTGTGACGCTTTCCATCAGACTGCGATGTCTGAAGAGGGAATCGGACCAAAGCTTGCGATGAGATCTGCTTTGAATAGCGCTTTACTTGATCCGTCAGAAATTGATTATATCAATCTTCACGGTACCGGAACGTCTAATAATGATTTATCTGAAGGTCTTGCTATTGAAGAAGTTTTTTCCGGAGCAATTCCATTTTACAGTTCAACAAAATCTTATACCGGTCACACTTTAGGTGCTGCAGGAGCTGTTGAAGCTGTTATTTCCGCTCTTAGTTTAAAAACAAATACTATATACCCGAATATAAATTTTGCAACTAGGATGAAAGAGCTTTCCACTGCTCCAGTCTCGGCAATAATGAAAAAAGATAATCTTCGTAATATAATGTCCAATTCATTCGGTTTCGGCGGAAATAACAGCAGTATTATTTTTTCAAAGGTTGAGTAGAAATTATGAATATGTACATATCCGGTTTAGGGAATATATCTGCGGGGTCACCTTTTGATAATGATTTTCAGAACAATAAGGCAATCAATGATTCCCGTATTCTTCATCCGGTCGAACCGCAGTATAAAGATTATATTGACCCTAAAATATCCCGCAGATTGTCAAGGATCATCAAAATGGGTCTCGCTTCAGCAAAGATGGCGCTTAATGATGCATCTGTTGATATTCCTGACGGTATTATAACGGGAACTGCAATCGGCTGTATTGAAGATACCGAGAAGTTTTTAAATTCAGTAATTGAAGGTCATGAAGAGCTTCCTTCTCCGAGTGCGTTCATTTCATCAACACATAATTCAATATCATCCCAGATCGCTATTGCCCTAAAATGCCATGGCTATAATTCAACTTTTTCAAGTAGAGGATTTTCATTTGAATCTGCTTTAATGGATGCAATGATGCAGATTGATGAAAAACCCGGCTTAAAATTCCTTGCAGGTTCTGTTGATGAACTTACAGATAAACTTGCGGATATTCTTGAAAATTTCGAAATCGCGTTCAATTTAAATCTTAATAAAAACAAATTTCCATATGGTGAAGGGGCGGCTTTTTTTCTTTTATCTGGTGAAAAGAAAAATATGCGTTATGGAAAAATTTCATCTGTTAAAATGATTTATAATAATTCAGATGAAAATATTCTTGATGTAATAGAAAATTATTATAATGACAACAAATCAATTAAAGATAAAACTGATCTTGTACTGTTCGGTGGAGAGATAGACGAAGTGATTCCTGTTTCAAAAATTTTCGCCGATTGCGGAGTGATTTTGTTTAAGAAGTACTGCGGTGAATATTTTACATCGACATCATATGCATTGTATTTTGCATGCATGCTGCTGAAAAATGGATTGAAAAATATTTCATTTGATGCTGGTAATTCAACTACTGTATCAAAAATTGTGTTAATAAATAAATTTAATAATAAATATTATTCTTTTGTGACTGTAGAAAATGATTAAATATTATATATCACTCGCATTGTTTAATATTGTGGAAGTCACATCGATTGTATTATATTATCATAATTATATCAGTTTAATTATTCCTATTGCTTGCGTAATTATATATATTTCATTACTTGCTTTTTTTTCGTTTAATATTTCGTCACAATTCTATATTCCTGCTATCTGCTCAGGCAATCAGAAAAAAAAACAGATTTCTTTAACTTTTGATGACGGACCTTTAAGGGAATATACACCTGAAATGTTAGATATTCTCGCTTCGCATAAGGTTAAGGCGGCATTTTTCTGTACAGGAAAATCAATTAAGTCGAATAAGGTTATTGCTGAAAGAATAGTTGCTGAAGGGCATATTATCGGAAATCATACATGGTCGCATTCATACTGGTTTGATTTTTTTACATCGAAAATGATGGTCAATGAATTGAATGAAACTGATAAAATAATTAAGGAGATAACCGGCAATAAGCCTCTTTTTTTCAGACCGCCATACGGCGTTACAAATCCCTCTTTGTCGCGGGCTTTAAAAAAAATGGATTATACTGTGATCGGGTGGTCATTCAGAACCTATGATACAATTATTAAAGATCAGAAAAAGATGATTGATAGAATTTTAAGAAAGATTGATAATGGGTCAATATTAAATTTTCACGATTATAATCAAAAGATGATTTCAATTCTACCTGAACTGATAAATGCTGTTCGAAATGAGGGATTCTCTATCGAACCGCTGAATATTTTAATTGAGAGGAAACCTTATGTTTAAGTTTGCATTTATTGTTGCGATATTATGTGCAGCTACACTTTCAGCTGCAGATATGCGTCAGCTTTCAGATTCTGAAAAAACGGAAATCAGCGCCAAACTTTCTGCGGTCGCCCGAAATACAACAAGTATTCACAGCTCATTTGTTCAGGTGAAAAATATAAGTGTTCTTTCAGAAAAGATTAAATCAAGCGGTGTTTTCTATTTTAAGAAAGACAATATGATACGATGGGAATATCAAAAACCGTACAAATATATTATAATCTATAACGGATCAAAAGTATTTATAAATGATGATGGAAAAACAACTCAATTCGACGCAAAGGCGAATAGAATATTTCAGGAAATAAACGGAACAATATTATCAAGCATGAAAGGCGTAATAACGGAAAATCCTAATTTTTCTGTTTCGTTCTTCAAATTACAGAATAAATATCTCGTAAAGCTTTCACCGAAGTCAAATGACCTTTTAAAATATGTAACACGGATTGAAATATATTTTGATGATAAATATTTAGCAGTAACGGAAATGAATATATATGAAAAATCAGGCGACTATACGAACATTGTATTTAGAAATAGGGAATTTAACAAAAATATTCCGGACAGCATTTTTAATCCCGGTATGTAGTTTTCTGCTGATATTTTCCGGATGTGCCACTGCCCAGTACGGAGACCTTAAACCTGCAGGATCTGTTAAGTTTGAATTAAAAAAATTTAAACTTAACAGTATGGAGAAAGACAAGATTCTTTTTAAAACCGGTATTGATGTTTACGGAAGGCATTTTAGCGGGATTATGTTTATTAAGAATCTGGGTGATTCGCATTATCGGATTGTTTTCGTCACAGAAGTCGGAATGGGAGTTTTTGATTTTGAACTTGATCATGGTGTTTTTACAGATCATGGATCTCTTGACTTTGTAAAAAGAAAGATGGTGATGAAGACACTTCAGAAAAATCTTCGATTAATGCTGATGGAAGATAATGATTCATCTTTTGCAGAAATATTTATTGATCTGTTATCGAAGAGAAAAGTTTATAAATATAAAACGGGCAATGATTTTAACTACTATTTTACAGATGAAAATGATCGTCTGGTAAGTATTGAAAATTCATCAAGTTCTTATAAGAATGTAAAATTGGATTATTTGTATTCAGATAAAAACGTTTTGCAGAGAATAATTATTACTCATTATAATATAGATCTTAAAATGGAATTTATTCAATTGGAGAATGTAGGCGATAATGAATGATAAAGTATTTAACATATTGAAAATAGAAATGACATCGGAAGGCAAATATATATCTGAAATTATTATTAATGAGAAACATGATGTTTTTAAGGGTCATTTTCCGGATAAACCGATTCTTCCTGGTGTTTTGATGATTGCTGTAATTGGATCTGTCCTTGAAAAAGTTACAAACGAAAAACGAATGATGGTTGAAGGCGAAAATATTAAATATCTTTCGGTAGTGGATCCGACTGTTGATTCTAGGCTTACAGTTGATTTGTCGGTGAAAATTAATGATAACAATTATTATGAAGTAAAATCGTCTCTGCTTAACGGTGAAAAAACTTTTATGAAGTTTAAAGGGAAGTTTTCATGATATCCGCAAAAAAAAATAAAATAATGACAAAGGCTAAAGTTAGATCAGAGTTTATAAGGTTAAATTGCTGTATAATTATTCCTACATATAATAATTGTTCAACTTTGTCCGCTTTGATTGATGATCTTTTAAATTATACTGACCGTATAATTGTTGTTAATGACGGATCAACTGATGCCACGAAAAAGATTCTTAAAAAATATGAAAAAATATGTCAGGTAATACAAATTGAAAAAAATGGAGGAAAGGGGGCTGCGCTTCGAAAAGCTTTCCGTTATGCTTATACTAAAAAATACAGCTATGCTATTACAATAGATTCTGACGGTCAGCATCTTCCTTCTGATCTGCATGTATTTCTCGAAAAGATATCTTCAGAACCGGGATCAATTATTATCGGTTCAAGAAATATGGAACAGTCTCATATTCCAAAAAAAAGTAGTTTCGGAAATAAATTTTCAAATTTCTGGTTCAAACTAGAAACGGGTTTTGCACTGCCTGATACTCAGTCCGGTTACAGGCTTTATCCGCTTGAGCATGTCGGAAAAAAAAGTTATTTTACACGAAAGTTTGAGTTCGAAATTGAAGTTCTTGTCAGAGCTGCATGGAATAAAATTAATGTTTTTTCAGCACCTATTCATGTTGTTTATCAGGATAAAGAGGAAAGAGTTTCTCATTTCAGGCCGTTTAAAGATTTCTCAAGAATAAGTGTTCTTAATACTGTATTTGTCATTTGGGCTTTTTTATATATTAAACCCAGGAATTTCATTTTAAGTCTGACGCCGTCAAATATCAAAAAATATGTAAAAAAAAATATATTTCTTAAAGATGAACCTACTCTTAAGATTGTTTCCTCTGTGGCCTTCGGTTTATTTATGGGGATAGCTCCAGTATGGGGTTACCAGCTTATCATTGCAATAGCAGTTGCTTCATTTTTAAAACTTAATAAATTTATAGTTATAGCATCAGCTCATATCAGTATTCCTCCGTTTATTCCTTTGATAATATTTCTCAGTTATAAGACCGGTACTCTGCTTCTAAATTGCGGTGATTCTGAGATTACATATTCCTCAGCTTTTTCATTCAGTTTTGTAAAGGATCATCTTTTTCAGTATGTTATCGGGAGTTTGGTGTTCGGATCTGCTGTAGCTGTTGCCGGTGGTATTCTTTGCTATATTCCGCTTAAGATATATAGACATTATAAGTATTAAATGTTTATTTAGATTCAATTTATTGTTAATTATTTGGGGAGAAAATAATGTCTGAATTATTTTTTGCAATATATCAATTTTTTTCCAAACGCCGGAAGCTTTTTGTTGTATTTCTTCTTCTGCTTTTGCTAATATCTTCTTTATCAGTGACGAAGTTGCGTTTTGAAGAAAATATATATTCTTTTTTTCCTAAAAGCTCAAACTTTGAAAAGGTAAGTTCTTTTCTGCAGAACAGTCCATTGGTGGAAAAGATAATCATATCTGTAAGTATCAATGAGGGAAATATTGCGGATCCTGATATGCTTGTAAATTCATCTGGTGAATTTACAGGGATTCTTCGTGAGAAGTTTCAACCTAAATATGTCAAAACCATCAAAGATACTGTTTCTGAAGAAAATCTTTCTCAGATACATTCTGTATTTTATAACAATCTTCCTTTATTCATGACTGAAGATGATTATAAAAATCTAGAAACTCGGTTAGATCGTGATGGCATCGATAAATCGATTGCGCGTAATTATAAATTTCTTATGAGTCCCGGCAGCATTGTCTTGAAGGAATATATGCTGAAAGATCCGCTTGGTATTTCTTTTCAGGCATTACGCCAGATGCAGACACTTCAGATTGATGATAATTATCATCTCTACAGTAATTATATCCTGACTAAAGATGACAGGAATCTGCTTATTTTTATCAATCCGGCATTTCCATCAAATATGACATCTGATAATCTAGCTTTTTTCAAATTGCTTGATATTGAAATATCTAAAATAGTAAAAAAGTATGATGGTAAGATAAGTATTGATTATTATGGAGTTCCTGTAGTTTCAGCAGATAACGCATCTCAAATTCAAAAAGATATTTTCTTCACTGTTTCTATCGCGCTAATTATAATTCTGTTTATTGTTTTCGCAGTAATAAAAGAAAAGCGTCTTCTTTTTGTTCTGCTGCTTCCGGTTATTTTCGGATTTGCTTTTTCAATCGGAATGCTTTTTGTAATTAAAGGAAAGATATCTCTGATTTCACTTGGTATTGGTTCGGCTTTACTCGGAATCATGATCGATTATGCAATACATGTTAGTACGCATTTCAGATCAATGCATCCGGAGCGTTCTAAATTCAAGGAAACTGTTTTTCCTGTGGTTATGTGCTGTGCAACAAACGTTTCAGGATTTCTCTGCCTATACTTGGTTAAATCTGATATGCTGAAAGATTTAAGTCTTTTTGCGGTTTTCAATATGATCGGAGCAGCTTTCTTTTCTCTGATAATTGTCCCTCATTTTTACCGGTATAAGGATCTGAAAGAACATAAAGAATACAGATATCGAAGCAACAAGTATATAAAGTGGCTTTTCAGTCATGATTTTGAAAAAAGCAAATTGCTGATTCTTGCAGTAATTGCTATAACCATTGTCTGTTCCTTTTTTATTACTAAAGTTAAATTTGAAGATGATCTCATCAAATTGAATTATACTTCTGAAAAAGTTGCTTCGGTGGAAAAAAAGTTTGCGATGTTTGATAAGATCAAACAAAAATCGGTTATGCTTATTACAGAAAGCAGTAATCTTGATTCAGCTTTGGCAAAAAATGAATTAATATATAATGCTATTAAACCGCTTCAGAATAACGGTTCAGTTGAAAAAATTATTTCGATAAGCCCGCTTTTAAATTCAGGTTCTGAGCAGGATAAAAAAATTGAACGATGGAAGAAGTTCTGGACTCCTGAAAGAATATTATCTGTGAAGCGGAACATTGAATCATCTTCACTGGAATATTCTTTTAAACCGGGAGTCTTTTCTGAATTCTACGCTCTTTTGGAAAAAGATTTTTCCAGAATTAGTGAAAAAGATTTTAAAACATTAAAAGATGCGGTTTTTCCGGATCTTGTTACAGAGAATAACGGTCAGATACGTGTTGTCACGATGATTAAAGCTGAACGCAACAGCATGGATAAGTTTTATTCTCTGTATGAAAAAGACCGGAATACTTTTTCAGATGTAATTGTTGCCGACAAACAATATCTCACGAACAAGTTTATAGATATGATTAAAGCTGAATTTAATTCTCTTTCTATTATAGACAGTGTTTTGATTTTTACAATACTTTTAATTTTTCTCGGGAGATTTGAGCTTGCAGCAATATCATTTATTCCTATTGCGCTCAGCTGGGTTTGGATTCTGGGTTTAATGGGAATGACCGGTATAAAATTTAATATCTTCAATATAATAATTTCATCGATAATATTCGGACTTGGTGTTGATTACAGTATAATTATGATACAAGGTCTTATTCACCAATACCGGTTCGGCGGTCATGGTCTTGAATCAAGCAGGGAATCAATATTCTTTTCAGCACTTACTAATATTACCGGTATGGGAGTTTTATTTTTTGCTAAACATCCTGCACTGAAATCAATTGCTGTCATATCCTCGATCGGAATACTTTCAGTTTATATAATTTCAAATATCATTCCACCTTTGCTTTTTAAATTTATTGTAAAAAGAAAGCACAGCATCAGACCTTTAAAGATTTCTGTTATCATTAACAGCTCAATTATATATTTTCTTTTTGTTCTCGGATGCATGAATCTCGCATTTTCAGGAATGCTGATGCAGCTTTTACCTCTCGGTAAAAAAAGACGACAGCGGATATTTTCATTGATGATAATGTATTCATGCAGATTTCTTAGCAGATATTCTATTATATTTCCTTTGTATTCTAATTTTAAAGTTGAAAATGTTCATAATGAGACATTTAAAAAACCGGGAGTTATTATTGCTAATCATCAGTCGATGCTGGATATAATATTTATTTTATCTCTTTCTCCTAAAATAATTGTTCTCACTAAAGAATGGGTCTGGAAGTCGCATATTATGGGTTTAGTAGTCCGTCTTGCCGGATATTTTCCTGCAACTGCCGGAATAGAAAATTATATAGACGATCTTAAAGAAAGAGTTAAGGACGGATATTCCATTCTTGTATTTCCGGAAGGAACGCGTTCCGGAAACGCTTCTGTGGGACGTTTCAGAAAGGGAGCATTTCTTCTGGCTGATAAACTTAATCTGGATATCATTCCATTGATTATTCATGGAACCGGTGATATAATCAGAAAGAATACTCTTGCGATTTACAGCGGATCAGCATTAATAAAAATTAATAAGAGAATATCGTTCAATAATTCTGATGCTGCTCCGGGTTATTCAGAAAAATCAAAATCAATACGTAGAATTATTTCTGATGAATTTGTTAAAATCCGTAAAGAAAGGGAAGTCCCGAAATATTTTTCGGAATTTCTTGTGGATAAATATATTTATAAAGATCCAATACTCGAATGGTATATGCGTATCAAGCTTAAAATTGAAAAAAACTATGAATTCTTAAATTCGATTATACCTGATAATGCTTCAATAGTTGATATCGGATGTGGTTATGGTTTTCTTTCGTATATGCTGGCTCTCGCATCTAATGACCGTATTATTTCCGGAATCGATTATGACAGTGAAAAAATTAACGTTGCGAAAAATATTACAATTCCGGATCTGAATGTATCATTTGAATCTGCAGACGCTGTCAGTTATCAGTTCCCGGAAAGTGATGTTTTTATTATGAGTGACATGCTTCATTATATGCCTTCTGATGTTCAGGTAAATCTTATTGTGAAATGCATGAGTAAATTGAATAAAGATGGTATGATCATTATAAGGGATGCGAATAAAGATCTGTCCGGAAGACATTTTTATACACGTGTTTCTGAAATATTTTCAACACGTTTGAAGTTCAATAAAACAAAATATAAAAACATGTTTTTCATTTCAAGAAGTCTCATAAAAGAAACTGCTTCAGCAAATAACTTTTCATTTGAAATATATGACAAATCGATTAAAACATCGAATGAAATATACATATTGAAGAAGCAGTGATTTATGGCAAAGTATGATGTTGTAATTACCGGAAGCGGACTTTCCGGACTTGTATGTGGATCTATTCTCGCTAAAAACGGATTGAAAGTGTGTATTCTTGAAAAGAACTCACTTATCGGCGGATGTCTTCAGAGTTTTAAAAGAAAGGGCGTGGTTTTTGATACCGGAGTGCATTATATCGGATCATTGGATAAAGGACAGATTCTTGAGAAGTGTTTTAATTATCTAGGTCTGATGGATGTTCTTAATTTTACAAGAATGAATTCTGATGCATATGACATTATTTCTTTCGGAAGTGACGGAAAAGAATTTCATCATGCTGTAGGATATGATAAATTTCAGGAAATTTTAACTGCTGAGTTTCCTAATGAAAAAAACGCCATAAAAAAATACTGTGAAACTCTTCGGCGGGTTAATGATTCATTTTCGATGAATACCTCGAATACTATTCCTGATTCAGTCTACTTCACTACAAGTACAATCGCTTTTCTGAAATCAATTACAGATAATGAAAAACTTCAATCTGTACTGGCCGGATCCAATTTGCTTTATGCAGGAGTATCTGATCGTACACCGATGTATATACATGCGCTTGTTAATCATTCATATATTGAAAGTGCATATAAAATAGTAAACGGCAGCGGTCAGATTGCTGACTTTCTGGCAGATTTTATTGAAAATAACTCCGGAAAGATATTATTAAATCATGAAGTAACGCGTTATGTTCATAATGATTCAGGATTGATAATGGGAGCTTTGACTTCTTCCGGAGATATTGTTGAAGGTGATAAATTCATTTCCTGCATTCATCCATCTTTAACGGTTGGAATGATTGACAATAGATATATAAGAAAACCTTATGCTGAACGTCTTGCTAATCTTGAAAATACAATTTCAGTTTTCGGTCTTTATGCCGTCATGAAAGAAAATGCTTTTCCTTACAAAGAATCGAATTATTATCATTACAGAAATGATAATGTCTGGACTATTGAATCATATGATGAAGCTGTATGGCCTGAAAACTTTTTTCTTTCTGTAGCTTCACCGACAGATGACGGGAAATGGGCTCGAGGTGTAAATGTTCTCTGCTATATGAAATATGACGAAGTCGAAAAATGGAATGATACTTCCGTAGGCAAACGTGGTGATGATTATAAAGCATTTAAAGAGAAAAAAGCACAAGCTCTGATTAAGCTTATCGAGGAAAGATTTCCAGGATTTTCCGGCATGATTGATTCATATTATACTTCAACACCTCTCACTTATCGCGATTACACGGCAACAGTACGCGGATCGATGTATGGAATATTTCATGATTCAAAAGATTTTATGCGTTCCCATCTTTCAGTTAAAACGAAAATACCGAATCTGTTTTTAGCGGGACAGAATGTGAGTCTTCATGGTGTACTTGGCGTCACGATAAATTCAATTGTTGCCTGCGGCAGTATACTGGGGCTTGATTCACTTATGCAAAAAATAGGAATTAAATAATGGATGGATTATAAAATGTCTAATTATGATGTCGTGATTGTTGGCAGCGGACTTGGAGGTCTTGCTTGCGGATGTATTCTGTCAAAAGAAGGTCTGAATGTATGCGTTGTCGAAAAACATTTTCAGATAGGCGGATGTCTGCAGACTTTTAAAAGAGACAATTGCGTATTCGACACGGGGATGCATTATATTGGAAGCATGGATGACGGTCAGGTGCTGAATCAACTGTTTAAATATTTCAATGTAATGGATAAACTGAAACTGAAGAAGCTTGATGACGGATGTTTTCACCGTATCAATTTTCATGATGATTCAAAAAATTACGATTATGCAACAGGTTATGACAGATTTAAAGAAACAATGCTTGGATATTTTCCTGAAGAAGCAGCTGCACTTGATAAATATATTTCGAAGATTAAAGAAATTACATCATCGCTCAAGCCTTATAATCTGCGTGAAATTGACAGTGCGATGAATATTATAAGCAGTGAATATCTGATGCAGAGTGCTTCAGGTTTTATTGATTCCTGTACTGATAATTTAATGTTAAGAAATATTCTCGGAGGAACAAATCCTCTTTATGCCGGAGAGCGTAATGTTTCTCCGATTTATATTCATGCAGTAATCAATAATCATTTCATAGAAAGCGCATACCGTTTTGTTGACGGAGGAGATCAGCTTGCGTCACTTCTTGCAGGTGAAATACGGAATAATGGCGGAACTGTATTAACGAAAAAAAAAGTTGTCGAGTTTATATCAAGTCCGGAAGGAATTTCAGGTATTAAAACTGCTGACGGAGATGTTATCGAAGGAAAACGCTTCATATCAAATATTCATCCGGCAGAAACCTTGAAGATGACTGATTCATCTTTTATAAAAAATGCATACCGCAGCCGGGTTTCATCAGCACCGAATACTCCATCAACATTCTGTTTATACGCTTCTTTTAAAGAAAACAGTTTTAAGTATATGAATCACAACTATTATTGTTATGGTACAGATGATATATGGAGCGGAATGGATTATAATGATAAAACATGGCCGAAAGGATACATGCTGCTTACACCCGCTTCATCAAAATCTGACGTTTGGGCGGACTGCGGAATTATTATGACATATATGAGTTATGATGATGTAGAGAAATGGAATGATTCATATATTGAACAGCGCGGTGATGATTACCGGGATTTTAAAAAAGAGAAAGCAGAAAAGCTGCTTGATAGTGTTGAAGAGCGTTTCCCGGGTTTCAGGTCTAAAATAAAAAATTATTATACTTCATCACCTCTTACTTATCGTGATTATACCGGGACATACCGCGGTTCAATTTACGGTGTTATGAAAGACTGCAATGATCCGCTGGCATCTTATATTCCCGCTAAAACAAAGGTTCCAAATCTTTATATGACGGGACAAAATATTAGTATTCATGGAGTTCTTGGTGTAACCATATGTTCTCTTTTAACCTGCGGTGAGATATTAGGTTTTAATAATATAATTAGAAAGGTGCGCAATGCGTAGAAGATTTCTTAAAATTGCAAAATACTCTTCAGCAGGTTTTGCTGTATTGACTGTTGTTTTTTTTGTTTATCTGTATTTTTCAGTAATGCTGCATGAGCCTGCACCGGACAATAGATCTATTGAAAAAGAATCCCCTGTTTTGATAAACGGATCCCTGTATTCATTCGGGAAAAGCAGAATCAGGAAAAGCGAAAATGGCTTATGGGAGATGTATATCGAAGGTGACCCGTATGAGAGAGGAGTTGCAGCCGGGAAGTTATCTTCAACACTTGTAGGTCTTCAGGAGAAATATTTTATTGATCAGATTAAGGTGATGATTCCATCAGACACGTATCTGAATATTTTAAAAGTATTTGTCGCATGGTTTAATCGTGATCTGGATAAATATATCAAACAGGAATATCTTTCAGAAATATACGGAATATCACGTTCGGCACCTGATGCATATGACTATATCGGACCGAAATATCAGAGAATGCTTAATTATCACGGAGCTCATGATATAGGACATGCTTTGGTAAATATGCATCTTGTAGGATGTACATCATTTTCAGTAAAAGGTTCATATACTTCAGATGGGAAGATGCTTATCGGCCGTAATTTCGATTTCAATATGGGTGATGATTTTGCGAAAGACAAGATCGTAGCGTTTTACGCGCCGTCATCAGGTTATAAATATATGATGGTCACTTGGGGCGGAATGACGGGTGTGGTTTCCGGAATGAATGAAGCCGGATTGACAGTCACGATAAATGCAGCTGAAAATGATATACCGAAATCTGTTGCGACACCTATAGCATTAATTGCCAGAGAAATACTGCAGTATTCACAAAATATTGACGAGGCGTATTCAATAGCCTCAAAAAGAAAATCATTTGTAGCGGAATCAATAATGATCGGATCTGCAAAAGATAAGAAAACAATTATAATTGAAAAGAAGCCCGATAAAACTGATATTTATGATACAGGGAATGATCTTATAATCTCAACAAATCATTTTCTAAAGAATAAGGCTCCCATTCAGGAAGAGTCATCCGTCTACAGGTTCGACCGTGTTAATGAGATGATATCAGGAAAGAAAGGGATGAAAGTTGATGACGTCGCGGATATATTGCGTGATATGAACGGAAAGAACGGCGCTGATATAGGTAAAGGAAACGAAAAGACGATTAATCAGCTCCTTGCTCATCATTCGATTATTTTTAAGCCGGAAGATCTTATTGTCTGGGTTTCAACATCTCCGTATCAATTCGGAAAATATGCCGCATATGATCTGAAGAAAGTATTTTCAAAATTCGCAAAACTTCAGAAGGATAAAGAGATAAATGAGTTTGATAAACAGATTGGAGAAAGTAGAGTTTTAATAACGAAACAATTTTCAGATGCAATGGAATATAAGCGCTTAACAGGTGTTATTAAATCTGCAATTAGTAATAGAAATGTATTTGCGGATGCGGAAATTGACTTGTATGTGAAAACAAATCAGCAAATGTATCTGGTATATCAGCTGGTCGGTGATTATTATTATTCGCGTAATGATTTTGTTAATGCCAAAAAATATTATTCTACTGCTATGACTAAAGAAATAGCACGATTGTCCGAACGTAAAAAGATTGAGGAATCGATCTTGAAATGTGATGAGAAAAAATAGTTTAAGGAAGTTGATATGCGCATTCCTGAAATAGAATTTGCTTCTGCAGAAGAGATAGAAAAATGCCAGAATGAAAAACTCATTGAGACTGTTTTGTATCTTAACAGTAATTCGAAATTTTATCAGGAAATGTTTCAGCGTAATAATATCAATCCTTCTGATATAAAGACTGTTTCAGATCTGAAAAAAATTCCATTTACTTCCAAAGATGATCTCCATAACCGCAATGAAGATTTTATATGCATCAGTAAAGATCAGATTTCAGATTATGTGACAACTTCCGGTACAATAGGCGATCCGGTTACATTTGCTCTGACTGACAGAGATCTTGACCGTCTCGCATATAACGAATATATATCATTCATATGTGCAGACGGTTCAAATGAAGATATCTATCAGCTGATGTGCACTCTTGATAGAAGATTCATGGCGGGGCTTGCATACTTTCTCGGCATAAGAAAACTTGGTGCGGGAATTATCAGAGTGGGTAACGGACTTCCTGAACTTCAATGGGATACGATTAAACGAATCAAACCTACTGCGCTTGTCGGAGTTCCTTCTTTCATTTTAAAGATGATTGAGTATGCAGAACATAATGGTATTGACTGTAATGAAACTTCAGTAGTAAAAGCAATATGCATTGGTGAAAATATCAGAAAAAGCGATTTCAGCTACAATACTCTCGGAAAAAATATAACAGATAAATGGAATATTAAGCTTTATTCAACATATGCTTCTACAGAAAAAGGAACATCGTTTACAGAATGCGGTGCCGGAACAGGCGGACATCTGCATCCTGAATTGATTATTGCTGAAGTGATCGATGAGAATGGAAATGATGTCGGCGAAGGTGAAACAGGAGAACTGGTGTTTACCACTCTCGGTGTTGAAGGGATGCCGCTTCTTCGTTACAGATCCGGTGACCTTTGCCAGTATTTTTCTTCTCCATGTGAATGCGGAAGAAATACGTTAAGACTCGGACCGATCATCGGAAGACGGCATCATATGATAAAATACAGAGGTACTACCTTATATCCGCCTGCGTTGTATGATGTACTTGATTCAATTAATGAAGTCATCATTTATTATGTTGAAGTTTTCACAAATGAAATCGGAACAGATGAGATTCTCATTCATGTAAATTCAAAAGGGGATCAGCAGAAAATTGAATCATTAATTAAAGATAAGATACGTGCAAAGGTGAGAGTTGCGCCTAAGATTGTTTTCGAAGAAAGTGAAACTATACGGAAAATAGTATTTCCTGAATTAAGCAGAAAATCTCAGAAATTTTTAGACAGAAGATTATAAATTGAAACTTTTAAAAAAGATTTCTCTGATGATATTATTTTCTGTATCAATTGTTTGTGATGCAAATGCGGAAAATGCTGTTAATAATCTTGTGAAAATAACAGAATCAGATAACGGATAAAGAAATTGTGTACAATGAAGGTATTAACCTGACACATTTCTCCGGAAATAAAAATTAAGTATCTGCGTTAAATCGAATCTTCAAATTATATTCCGTCAATAAAAGTCCGGTAAGAACTTTTTATCCATTGCTACCATTATTATCAAAAAATCTTCGTATAAGTTCTGTCAGTTTGACTGCACTGATCGGTTTATTTACTATCATATCAACGCCGAGTTCTTTGGCGCTGTTTTCTATGTTTTTGTTTACAAAACCGGACATGAGAATTACCGGAATTTCTGGATTGTGCCGTTTGATTTCTTTTGCTAAATCAGTTCCGGTAAGTTTCGGCATTGAATTGTCGGTTATAACAATATCGTAATCTAGATAATTATTTGTAAAATTGTCAGCTGCCTGCATGCTGTCTGTAAATTCAGTAATTCTGTATCCGGCACTTCTCAATATGCTCGATAATGATTTAACGATTGCGTGCTCATCATCTACCAGCATAATTCTTTCAATGCCGGGGAGCAGGGCGTTTTCATTAGATTCGGTTTCTTTTAAAGCAGGGGCGGCTGCAGGGATGATAATATTGAATGCCGTGCCTTTGCCTGGTTCGCTATAAACTGTTATTATTCCGCCGATACTATGAATTATTCCATGGGCGACAGATAATCCGAGTCCGGTTCCTTTTCCGTTCGTTTTTGTTGTAAAAAAAGGATCGAATATATGATCCATAATTTCAGGGGGAATTCCGCATCCGCTGTCGGAAATGCTTATAATAACATGTTTTCCGGGATTGCAGCCGGGATGATTTTCTGCAAAGAGTCTGTCTATAATTATGTCTTTAATTTCTATTTTGATTATTCCGTGGCTGTTTCCTATAGCATGTATTGCATTAGTGCAGAGGTTTACCATTACCTGATGTATCTGGATCGGATCAGCCATTATTGCTGTTTCGCTTTCAAGTTTGGTTTCAATAGAAATTTCCGCAGGCGTTGTAGCGCGAATAAGTTTAATTACTTCTTCTGCAATTGTTTTCGGTATAATTGCGCGCAATTCGGATTTTGTGTGGCGGCTGAATGTAAGTATTTGTCTTACGAGATCTCCTGCACGTTTTGCGGCTTTCTCGAGTTCCTGCAGATATTTTTTCGCTTCATCAGGTTTATCAAGCGTAAGAAGAGTTAAATCAATAAATCCGTAAATACCTGTTAGAATATTGTTGAAGTCATGAGCTATTCCGCCTGCGAGTGTGCCGATTGCTTCGATCTTTTGAGCCTGATTTATTCGTTTTTCCTGACTAATTTCATTTGAAATATCTCTTCCGAATTCCAGATAGCCGAAAGCAATACCTTTGTTATCTTTTACCGGTATAATTGTTATTTCAAATACTTTATCTTTCTGATTGTCCGTTTGCGGACTTATCCGTCCTGTCCACGGTATTCCGCTGTCAAGTTTTTCCCATATTTCCTGATCGCTATTACTTTCTGTGAAATTATAAACGGGGTCTGTTCCGATGAGTTCTTCGATTGTCTTTCCGAAAAAAAGTGATGCGGAAGGATTTGCAAACATGATTTTTTTATCTGAACCTATTCCGAGAACAAACTCATTTGTATGAGTAGTAAATTGATGAAGTATATCCACAAATTTTTCAACAGGAGAGCTGATTCTCCTTGAGAAAAATATTATTAAAATTATTGCCATGCCGACGAAAAAAAAAGCAATTATCATGATGCTTATCAGCATTTTATTTACGGGTTTCATTATTTCATCGCGGTCTTGTGTAAAAATTATAAACCAGTTTTTAGTTTTCAGTGGAGCGAAACCTGCAATTTTCTCCTTACCGCGGAATGAATAATTTCCGGCGAGCGGTTTCATGTCTTTCAGCCATTTCGCAATATGCTTCATGCCCGGTTCGTTGTTTACATTAACTGTCATCACTAATTCCTGATTAGGATGAATTATCGCCATTCCGTCGGTATTGATTATGTAAGCATATCCGGTTTCACCGAGCTTTATTGTTTTCATTTTTGAACTGATTGTGTTGAGTTCATGCGTTATTGCAATCATGCCGATAAATTCATTTTTCAGCCGGATGGGAGCCGCTGTTATCAGCATCGGAACACCTGTCCATTTGGAACTCGAAGGACCACGAACGAATATAGGGTCGCTGATATTTGCTTTCCCTTGCCTGGCTGTATAAAAATAGCTTCTGTCAGATAAGTCTGTTCCTATTCGTACACCTTCGGGCAAATCTACTTTTATAATTCCATTGCGGTCGGTAATAAAAAAAGATATGTAATCGTAACCGATTTCATTGAACATTGATGAAAGATTGTCGCGGAGTCTGCTGTAATTGCCCGAATTAAGTTCGTTGATGATATTTCTGTCTGCTGATATTGTTGATACTATTTTTATTTCGCTTGAAAGAGAGTTATCTACTAAGGCTGCCAGATCTTTTGCGATGAGAGCTGACTTTTCTTTGCTCTGATTCAAAAGATCTTTTGAAAGTCTGGTGTAAAGAAGTCCCGCCGTAATAGCAAAGGGTATCAGGACGGAAATTGTGCCGCCGATTATTATGCTTCGCTGAAGCGAAAAGTTAGACAAAAATTTAACCGGCTT
>JAKQQL010000315.1:0-1199 GCA_029564175.1 Candidatus Cloacimonadota bacterium | reverse complement strand
GTACTCTCTTATTTCAAAAATCTCTTTCACTTTCCTTGCATTGTCTTTGTCTCTGAATAGACTTTCAAATGTTTTTGGTTTTTTGTATCCCTTTTTTACTACCTGTTTTATGTTCTCACTCATTGTTTGAAAATGTTCCAGACTTATTTTAGTAATTGCAAGTATCTGCAAATCAAAGAATGATTTATCAATATGCCTATTTATGCCAAATTTGTGTAACAAAGAATATCCAATTTCATCCCGATTGATGAGTCGGATTCTGCTCCCGTTCTCATCCTCTTCTGCATCTTCTTTAGTGCAGAGATCATAAACTTTTTTTCTATACCATTCAATCCGGTTTTCAATCGCCTCTGACAACTTTTCAAATATATCGGGATTGAGTTCATAATACTCATCAATAATATTATGATAATAATTGTAAAAGTCATTTTCAGGCAGGGTAAATGATCCAATTATAAACTTGTCATAATCCTTTGAAAGAAGTCTCTTTGCCATTGTTTTATTTTTTACCGTGCTATTTTAAGAGTAATCCCGACAAAATACGGATGATCTGAAAGAATGACTGCCGTTTCTTCTTTGGATACTTTGATATATTTAAGAAATTCACGTTCTGTTTTATGTCCGGATATTTTCATTATGTCAATAGTGGGTATCCCTGCCAGATACATATTAGTACAACCGGAACGACGGGCCGAATGGGTTTTAATTAATTCATATTTCGGTTCTGATTTTTTGACCTTCAATCCTCCCCGACTCTCCTCATAACTTACCGTTTCAATGATCTCTGCCATTTTTACGACTTCTTTGATATACTTGTTCACTTTCTGTTCGTGTGTACGTGGTAAATTATAATCGTACTTTGATAAAATATAATTTAACTCCGGCCTGATCGGTATAATACATTTTTCGCCTGTCTTTTGCTGAATGATCTCAATTACATTCCTGCCGGAATATTTTTTAATATGATCTTTGCAGATACGACTGTAATCAGAATATCGTTGAGCGGTGTAACAACCACATAAAAAAACATCTCTCGCAACCTCATAAGGTTTATTGTTTGACAAATCCAGATCAAATATTTTCTTTAGCTCCTCCTCGTTCAGATATACGTTTTCAACCGGTGCGGTCATTGCCTCAAAACTCTTTCTCTGAAATTCTGTATTATTGTGCAGTCCCTCTTCTTTGGCCTGTCTCATTAT
>JAKQQL010000313.1:0-3095 GCA_029564175.1 Candidatus Cloacimonadota bacterium | reverse complement strand
TGATTTGATAGAACCATCACCCTTTGAGCAAGCGTCAATCCAAAAACCACTTCTTTTAAATTCTTCAATCCTGTCCGGTTCAGCACAGTCTGCTATGACATGAAATCCAGTTGTCATTTGTTTTTTAATTTCCTCGATCAGCTCAGAATTGGTCAACCCTGATTGATATATTTCGTCTAAGATATAAATTTCATTATCATAAAAAGCACACTTCAAAGCGGAAGAAGGTGCATTAAATCCAAAGTCAACGCCAATGCAAACATCTTTAAATTTAGGATCATTGACATCAAAATCATAAATCTTGTAATTTGTATAAATTTTATTACCTAAGACGCCCCATTCACCCAAAGCGTAAACATTATAATAGACCTGATCAATCTCTTTGAGTTTTTCAAGCGTTTTCTTGTATTGCTCATCAATAAAACGGTTATCTAAGTAAGTAGTTTTGCAGATAAATGTATCATCATCAACTCGGTCAAAGAATCGTTTTTTAGCCCAAAAATTGATGTCAATCGGGTTAAATGTCAGAGTAATTGTCAAAGGCACGCTTGACATACCTCTTAACCTAAGATCAAGCTGGTTAAAGTCTCGTTCTGATACTTCGGAGGCTTCTTCAATCCAGATGTCAGTCAATATCCCTGCTTCAAAAGTGATAGACTTCAACTTCTCAACATCATCAAGACCGGCGAATGCTATCTGGGATTTATTGACTATATTTGTGATCGTCATCTCTGTCTTATTGATAGAATACCATTGACTCGGGACATTCCACTTGTTCAGAATCTGCTTGAATAATGCAAAAGTTGATTGACGGTTACTTTTGGATGTCTGTCTGACAACAAGGATGTTGTGACCGCCTTGGAAGAACTGAATAATCTTTTCTTGTACTACAAAGACTGACTTTCCTGAACCTGCACCGCCATAAAAAACCCTGTATCTCTTATTGTTATTCAGATACTCAAGAAATACGGGATTGAATACTTTTTTAGATACTATGAAAGGGATTGAAGCCATTTCTCAGTTTCGTCAAATCCATTTCTTTTAATTGTTAATGATGAATCAAGTTTAACCATTCTTTCAACAATTACTTGACAATATTTCGGGTCAAGCTCCATTCCAAAGCATTTGCGTTTTAGCTGATGAGATGCGACCATGGTTGTGCCTGAACCGGTAAAAGGTTCAATAATGTTATCACCAATATTCGTCATTGCTTTTATGTACTCTGATGGCAAATCAATAGGAAATGTTGCAGGATGCTTTGATCTTATTTCACCTAACTCTGTATTACAGAATAAAACAGATTCCATCTCTTTAAATTCTTGCTGATCTCCTATGGTAGATTGTTTAATTGAACCGTCTGATTGTCTTATTCCTCTTGTTTTTCTATTTGTTATTTCTGTTTTTCTTTCCCATGTCCTGTTTATATCTTTAAATTTATAACCAAAAACAAAAATCCATTCATGTGCAATAGGAAAGAAAGCTGTTTGATTCCCTACAGAACCTGCGTTTTGTTTTGCCCAAACATTCCATGCTAAAAATAAATATCCGCAATCTTTTGCTTTATCAATATACTCATTCCAGTATGGAAATATGTTGTTATTTTTTCTTTGTATTCCTAAATTAATAACTTGATAATTTGCGAAAGCTGAAAAAGATTGTATAAATTTTATAATATTATTAACGGATAAATCTTTGTCACCGTTATATTCTCTCATGTCAGAGTAAGGGGGTGATGTAAAAAGAATTTCCGCTTTCTCAGCACCCATTAATCTTTCCACATCTTCACTTTTTGTTGAGTCACCGCATAAAAGTCTATGCTCTCCAATCTCGAACAAGTCGCCATAAACTATATCTGTTTTAATCTCATCAGGAATAACATATTCATCTTCTTTAGCCTCTAATTGTTCGCTTTTATCTGATTCAAGATCAGGCATATCAAGACCCCAGTCTGTGAGCAGATCGAGGTCATAGTCGTTTGTTAATAGTGCAAAATCCCATTCCCCATAACCGACATTGTCTTTGATTATAAATTCTCGTTGTTGTTCTTCGGTTAGGTCAGATGCTTTAATGATTGGGATCTCTTTTAAACCTGCCTCTTTGCAAGCTTTGAGTCGCATATTCCCACCTAAGACAATCATGTCATCATTGACTACAATCGGTCTGATTTTGAGCATTTCAGGGAAGTCTTGAATAGATTTTACAAGTTTATTAAATTTGTCATCTTTTATCAACCTTGGGTTGTTTGGATTCAGTTTGATTTTGTTAATGCTAATAATTTCAATGTTCATAAGGTCTCCAGTTTGTATAATCTCTTGTAAATGATGTTATATTGTCAAAGTGGTTTTTATAAAAATTATAAGCTTCTTCGCTTATTGTTATAACAGTGTTTTCTGCTCGTGGATTTGTGTTTATGTTTGCAGAAGTTTCAATAATAAAAGAAAACTTTCCACCCTTTCCTGCATAAACCTTGCTGTGATTTCTGAACACACAAACACGCCCATCACATTTATTTACAACCTTTTTTAATAGGTCATATTCTTTTGAATAAGATCCAGTGAAAATTTCACCAACATAAGCGTCAAGCCTCTTAATCTTTCCGGAGCTTATCCACTCATCGAACAATAAAATATCGTCTGTTGCCATACACCATGTGGAGAATAAAAGATATTCTAAGTCTTGAAGCCTCAAAATATATTTTATAAAAGTTAGTGAATCAACATCCCCGCCTGAGATTACATGAATGACATCATTTTTATTAAAAACAGCCGGCATTACATCAAACAAATTTAGTTCGCTGTAGGCTTTTCTGTAAATATTATTTGATCTTCTTGTTACAAAAGAATCTGCCTTAAATTGTGGTTTCCCGCATACATCGCAGACAAATTGTTTTTTATTGATGTTTTTTTTGGGCTCATCTTCTGAGAAATCAAAATCAAAGTCAAAATCACTCATCATCATCACTCACTTTCACCGTGAATCCGGTTATTTTTTCACCTGCTGAAGTTAAATCAAGCTTTTGAGTTAATCCAAACAGTTTAGCCATGCTGTCTTGGATTTGTAGGCAAAGCTTTGTATCGTCTTTTTTCATTGCTTTT
>JAKQQL010000250.1:0-2328 GCA_029564175.1 Candidatus Cloacimonadota bacterium | reverse complement strand
CCACCCCTGATGGGGAATACAAATTTGCTCAATTAAAGAAAGAGGAATTTGCTTTAATTGAAGAAGTGTTCCCAACTCCACGTCTTCTTAAATACAAAATGAATTTGGCTCATTATATTGAAGAATATTACAAAAACAGAGAAAATTTGAAACATCCAACCGGAACTGTAAAGGAATTCAAAACAGTAATGAACAGGGTGAAAGAATTCGATGATGCAAAGAACCAAATAACTCACATGAATGATATTGACTTGTTATGGTCGGACGCTTTTGAGTTATGGATGACCGAGAAAAAGCATTATAGCTTAGGCACGATTGAAAAGACTTATACTATACTTAAAACGGTTCTTTATTACTACTTTGAGCGTAGAAAGAAGCTAAATATTCAATTGTCGGATGAGTTTACCTACAAATCATTCAAACGAGGCAAAAAAAGTAAAAACAAACCCAATCCAATATCATATGCACAGGTGATGTTTCTTTATAATTATCAATTCCCGGACAAAGAAAAGCATTTTGAAATCGTAAGGAAGATGGTGCTTATTCAGTGCTTTACCGGTTGCAGGTTTGATGATTTAAAAAAGTTTAGACCTCATCATTTTGAGGAAAAAGGTTGGTTAAAATTCACACCAACAAAAACAACTAACTATGATATTAACGTCTCTCAACCCCTTAATAAGTATGCTGATTCCTTATTTAAGGAAGTGAATTATGATACCAGCCGGTACAAAATGCAGAATCAGCCATATAACCGGGCTATTCAGTCTATGTTGGAAAATCTTAGTTCCAAAGATGAATGCAAAGACCTTAAATTTAAGACCAATCACACTTCTCATAATTTCCGGGATACGTTTATTACTCAAGCGGTTCAAAGTGGCATTAATTTTAAAAGTATTTTAGAATGGGTGGGGCAATCCTCGTATACAATTATGGATAGGTATATCGACTTAACCCCAGAGTTTAACAGACGTGAAATGAGGAAACTATTTAAACAAAGAACAAAGCGAAAATCTGTTAAGGCTCAATAGGAAATTTGTTGAAGGTATAGGTATCTAACTTTAAATGGTCTGTTAATATCTTGCATGTTGATAATCTGGAATAATTGATTCTAATATCATTCAATTTAAAATAAATTAATGCAGGCTATAAATCTCAGGTCGATTACGCTGTGTTAAAAGGTATCTGGTGTTGGGAACTGCTTTTGGGATTGGCTGTATGCTTCTGTTTATTAAGCAATTACTGAGTACTTGTGATTTGAGAGTAAATTTTACCTTGTATTTATATTTTTTATAAAATTTTATAAAAGTCAATTTTTGGAATGATTCTGAAATTTTCCCCCAAAAAAAAATTGACTTTTCGTTTTTCCAGCCAAAAATTTTCACCCGAATTTTCTTCTAATAGTATTTATGATATGCGGGCAGTACCGACAGTCCCAGCGTAGGGTAGTAATACTGGGCGGTTCTATAGGGGGCGGTTACGGTGGTAGTGCCTTATATACAAATAGTTATAAATTTCCTATGAAGACAAGAACAAACGAATTATCAAAACCAACAAGCATTAATGAGCTTGTTCAGGATATCGAAAAGCATCCAGACAGGTATCAACACCTGAAAATTTTTCTAAGACATGATAATTCCACTGGTATTCCGGATTTCGGAGAGCAATATCTTGCAGTCAGGCATGATGGATTTGCTTTATACAGGTTGGATTCTGTTGATTATCAGGATGGTAATATCATACTGTCATTAACTGAACAATCAACAAATCAACCAGTTAAATTCTCGGTCGACATTAATAACGCTCAACCAAGCTGCTTATTCATTCGCTGGAAGGACGTAAAAAACATGGTGTTCGATGAATGTATGAAAAGGGACGTAAACGATAACGATTTACTTGAATTAATTGGATAATCGATGGGAACTAATGCAAGAAATACAGTTGGTTTAAAGCTAATCCAATTAGCATCTGACACATACGTGATTCAACATCAGTGCTTGCTTGCTCCTATGAAAACCGTAAAGATTGGGGAAGAGTTGCTTATTATATATCCGGATATAATTGACCCATTGATTTATCCGGCAAGATTACTGGAACTGTGGCAGGAAGGGGATGTGCTCTTTTTGAAATTATGGAACTATCACAAGTTTAAATGGCAACTTTACACTCAGGATTTAACAACAGAAAACTGTCTCTTTTCATTCATGTCAATTGCCTTTATTACCAAATTGGCGGACGTAATGACTGACCTAAGAATTCATGAATCACGGATGGTTAATAAACTGAGCCAGAACACCAAAGGACAATCTTTGATAACCAATGACACCTTAA
>JAKQQL010000241.1:0-54884 GCA_029564175.1 Candidatus Cloacimonadota bacterium | reverse complement strand
AAAAACAAAACTGAATGCAAATTATGCCAGTATTTGAGAGTTTTGTGAATAATTTCTTGTCTATGCTTTATTTTTATGCTTAAATGCAGGAAATTTGAGTATTTAAAGAATTCAAGCTTATAATTTTTCGGGGTATGCCTGGGATTTAAAATGTAAACCGATTGAAGTGAGATAAAAATATATTTTCTCATCAAAGGCTTATTTAAAAATAGATTTTCATATCCCGTCATTATAAAAAAAACTGTCCAAAAAGGTAAATATCCCTGTTTTAATTATCTCCAAATACTTTTTCCCAAATATCTATCTCCTGACCAATATATTCTTTACATGCTTCACATAGAGGCATATTATCCCCTGACTGTATGAGATATTTTGAGTCGATAAGGGCATTACAGTTTAGACATTGTACTGTTTGATCATGATTTCCATTTTGAATTTCTAACATCAGATTTTGAAAAACAGCATGATCATACTCTTTCTCATTTTTCATTTTATTTATGGTTTCATAAAGGAGGGTAGAATACTTCTCAGAATTGTAAAGCTTGCTGTAAAAACGAAAAGCCAGTTTGACTAAAAAGTCAATTTTAACTTTTTCAATGACACGTTCTGGATTATTGACCTTAATAATACCAGAATTGACGATTAATTCGTCAATATACTCTTTTAAGAGTGTGAGATGGATTTTTTCCAGTGGCATATTTATGACATTATAGATAAGATATTGTCAGCGATATCTGATAAGACTTCATCCTGGTTATAAAATCCATTAGCAATTTTTGCTTTAATCTGATTTAATTTGTTGAAATCTATTGGTGGATTTTCCTCATCAAACTCCTTAATGTCGTCAATAAATTCTTCTGCCTTGAAACGCATCTGGATATTATGGCGCATTTCTTCTTCAGGCATAATCAAATCGGCTATACCGATATTCACTTCATTGTTGTTTTCATAGAAATGTTCATTAATTTTGTCAGAAAATTCTGATAAAGCATCATCATGGACTTCGTCCATTTCATGTAATTTTTGTAAAGCATTTCTAAGTATGACTTCGGTTTCCTGTAATTTCTTTGCATCATCAGAAAAAACGATTGTTTCTTTGTCAATTTTGGAAGCATCCTTTGCCTCATTATTATCCAGCTGATGGATATTTGTCTTCTTCCCTGAAGTAGCCTCTTTCAACCGTTCATTCAGTATCTGCCGGGTGTTGATTCCGGTGTTAATTTTATCTACGGTCATTTTATTCCTCCAATGGCTACTTTAAATAATTTAAAGTGTTTTGTCAAGTACATTATACTAATTTTCTGATAGCATGTGTAATTTGTTCTTTTTTCTTGATATCTTGCGCTTCGCTGAGTTCTGGATTGTTTACAATTTCCTCAAAAGCTGTTTTGAATCTATCCAGGATATGGATTGCTTTGTCAAGCATTTCGGGTTTACATTGAACATTCGCTTGCGACAGATATCGGTTCAGGAAGGTATAAATGGATCTGAGATTTTTGGAGATATCCTGACCTTTTTCCATATCAAGAGAATAGTTCAGCTCATCAATGATGTTCTGTGCTTTGATGATGTATTTTCCTTTGTTGACAAAGTCATTTTTCTCCATGTAGAGTTTTGCTTTATTCAGAAATGTAATCGCACCTGAATAGAGCATCACTACTATTTTACCACGGTTGGTTGTGTTAATGTCAACCTGGCGATATGCCTGGTATCGGTTATCCATTATTCCTCCTTAACTTGTCATAGACGCAATTTGAGACTGAAGTCTGCTCATTTGACCCTGAAGCTCTTGCATGCTGGCTTCCAGTCTTCCAAATCTTTCAGTTAAACGACTTTTAATTTGTTCTAGTCTCATATTTTCACGAACTATCCTCTTATCAATATTCTCTATTATACTTTCGTAGTTTTTGGTTAAAACTTTAGTAGTTCCTGTGTCATCATCTAAAAGAATATCCATATCGTTGTCAAAAGTACGTGATTTCCCTTCTTTGATGTTCATAACTGTCGTTTGTGTGCCTGTTCCGCCATTTGCAGTGTTAATCATAACACCTCGTGCATCTCCATTGAAAATAGTGAAATAGGATTTGTCCTCTGAAATTTTAATATCTTTGTTACCAGTTGATGTGTACCATGTGCTATCACCTTTTTTTCGATATTTTACAAAGCTTAAATCATTATCGTTAAACGTCGCTTCTATTTCATATTCTCCGGCTTTAGTGGTACTCAAACCTGATGCGTAATTGAAAGTGGCATTATCTGTAACACCCATATTATCTGCAGAGAATAAATTGATTACATCATCGGGGTTTTCATTTAATTGCTGCATAAATGCTTCTCTGTCGAAGTCTATCAGATTGTCTGAACCAGTGGTTATACCTACCTGAGTTAAAAGACTAATGTCATCATTTACACTGTCAAATCCATTTGCTCTTTGACCGATAAATGTTTTTAATCTCGTTTTTACAATATTCACACCATAATTGCCAACAAGTATCCCGCCTTTATCAATCACTGCCTCTGAATCCTCATCCAAAACAACTTTTGTGATGCTGTTGATATAACTGAGTGCTTCATTGTATGCATCTACAAAAGCTTCTACTTTATCTGCCATGGTCTCAGTATCATTGCTGATTGAAAAACTGGTTGTGCCAGATGTTTTTAATGAGATTGATGCGTCTGGGATCAGGTCAGTTATGAGGTTGTTTGACTTTTGAATCCATGAGTCTGAATCAGAAGGGTAATCGTCTATTTTTACCATGGCATTGGTTGCCTCACGGGTGGTTTCAAAATCAGATGCATCAATATTGCTTAAAGTGGAGGAACTCATATTGATTTGATAATCAGCACCAGAATCTTTGCCTGTTAAAACAAGGTGATAGGACTGTGCAGTTCCTAAACCATCATTAACAATTGAAGCCACTACGCCGGGATTTCCTGCATCTTCATTGATTATTTTTACAAGTCCTTCAAGTGTGGTATTGGCAGGTATCTGTAAAGGCGTTATGGTATTTCCAGCATAAGAATAGGCAAACGTACCTGAAGCTGAAGTAACACTGGCTTTTGCTGAACTTAATCCTTGATGAGACAGACGTGCAGTCTGTGCAAGACCTGTATTCTGAGCTTTCTGTATATCAGGGTGCATCAAATCTATGGCAAACTCGTCATTTTTTGTCAGAGATCCAGCTCCAATATTGAGTTTAAATCCTTGTGTAATTGCAATTTCTCCGGCCGATGCGACTGTTATTGTTGATGATTCATTCGTTGTCAGGTCTGTCCATTGAATACGAATATTGTTAGTGCCAACAGTACCACTGTCCAATATCTTAAACTGAAGTCGTTTATTCACATTGCCGGTATAAGTGCCGGCAGGATCTATAATTGAGAATGATGACCCTTTTACAGTTTCAAAATCACTGTCGTATGAAGTCTCCATAAATTTAAGATCGGTGTCATCTTGTTCAAAGGTGATTTTCCCTGAAGTACCTGAAGTACCTGCTGTAATGACTAAGCGGTATGGATTTGTTGAGGAATTATCATTGGATATAGACACACTGGCATTTGAACCCTGAGCTGATAATTCATTATCAATGGCATCTCTTACATCTTCCAGAGTCATGCCAATTGTTAAATTTACTTCGATTGTATTTCCTTCTCCGTCATTGAATTTTAAAGTACTATCTACTTGAGCAACAGAAACGTCTAAACTTTCAACGCCTTTTGAAGCTGTTTTGTGATTAACTGAGCTGGCTACTTCCAGCTTATACGAACCTAAGGGAGTAGAACTGTCCACTGCAATATCTGCAACTGAACTAGAACTGCTGGAAGAAAGTCGGGTAACAAAACTGCTTCTGGTTTTAAGGGAATTATTGGCTGTTATGATTGAAGAAATTTTTGTATTTAACTCTGTCAATGCATCAATTTTCTTTTGCCAGGTTGTTTTCCATGTTTCCAGCTTTTTAGCCTGGTATGCTTCTGCTTCAACCAGTTTAGTGGTCATTTCTTCAAAATCTATTCCGGTTGCTAAACCCGTTATTTTAATATCACCAGACATTCAAACTCCTTTTCTTTTTTTCTGTTCCCAGCTATCACTCTCTGCTAATATATCGAATTATTTTCTTCAGATTTTACCAAAAAAGTATAAATGAGAAAAAATTTCTGATTAAATCAACTCGATAGTTACATTATGTGCATAGCCTGTGCCATTTGTCCCTTCTATATTTATTACCCTGACAAAACGGTGCTTTTTAAAAAAATCAAATTGATTACATAATAAAACCAGCCACTTTCTAATTTTTCTGTTTTTTTGCTCTTTGCTTAGTAAATCCTGATACAATTAGTGAAGGACAATAATTTTACTTAAAGATTATCTGTAAATTGGCTCATATTTATACTTGACAATTATGATTTTTTTAATATCCTGTAATCAGGAGTAGAAATGTTAAACAATAAATCTATTATTCTGATAGAAGACGATCAGGTTGATATCATGGCAATAAAAAGATATCTGAAAGAATTGGAAATTACTAATACTCTGTTTATTTTTCAAAATGGAGAAGAATTTCTAGAATTCTCAGAACAGAATTCTCATATTCCAGTAGGTATCATATTACTTGATCTGAACACACCAAAGCTCAACGGATTTGAGTTTCTTGATAAAGTTAAACTCAATCAATCGCTGAATCATATTCCTGTCGTAGTGGTTACGACTTCTGTTGAGGATAATGATGTGAAACAGGCATATCGTTTAGGTGCTAAAGGTTATATTCATAAAGCCGTAGATAATGATGATTTTGCTCGTGCTTTAGAAATTACCTTTAATTATTGGGATACACAGGTGATGGGAAATTAAGGAGAGAATATGGAAACACGTAGTATATTATTAGTTGAAGATGATATCATAGACAGAAAAGTTCTACAACGTTTTCTAAAAGATTACGAAGATCTCTATCAATTTTTTTATACTGGCTCTTATCAGGAAGCAGTTTCTGTTTTAAATCAGCATCCAATAAATGTGATTGTAACTGATTATCATCTGGGAGATGGGGATGGCTTGCAGTTTATGTCAAACTATAAAGATATCCCTTTAGTGATTATCACCGGTGCAAAGGATGTGGAACTGGCTGTAAACAGTATGAAGGCTGGTGCTTATGATTTTCTGATTAAAGACCATGATCGTACTTATCTGAAAATGATTCCGGTTGCTTGTAACTCTGCCATAAATCGAAAAGAACAGGAACACATGCTCAATAAAATGATTCAGGCTGTTGAACAAAGCCCCAGTCTGATTTTGATTACGAATAAAGAAGGTATAATAGAATATGCCAATCCAAAATTAACAGAGATTTCAGGATACTCCAATGATGAAATAAAGGGGAAGAAACCCAGCATTTTCCATTCAGGTCATCAGGATAAACTGTTTTATGAAAAGCTTTGGGAATGTCTTTATAATGGAGAAAAATGGAGTGGTGAATTTTATAACAAGAATAAAGATGGCAGTTATTACTGGGAATCTGCTTCTATCGCTCCATTATTTAATCAATCAGGGGAAGTAACGCATTATGTAAAAGTCGGAGAAGATATCTCTCTGAAGAAAAAAGCGGAAGAAGAAAAGCTCTATACTGAAAAATTAAAAAGTATTCTTGAGATTGCTGGCACTGTTTCTCATGAAATGAATCAGCCCCTACAGATTATTTTAGGACATTGTGAACTGTTAAATGCAAAAGCAGATGCTGACCCTTCTTTAAAGAAAAGCATTTCTACGATCATTTCCAATGTTGAACGAATTGTAGAGATTACTTCCAAGATTCGTACCATTACCGAATATAAAACCAGAAAGTATATAGACGATACGAATATTATTGATCTGAATTGAACCTTTGATAAAGTATATAGATTGATTCTCTAAGATATATGATTAGCAATCTTTTCATACTATCTTGTTGGGAAGTGATTCAAGTCGTATAAAGATCATAATATAGCGTATTATAAAAATTTTGACATATATAACAGATAAAATCTTTGAAACTATTTGGAATTAAATGAGTTATAATATTATAAATGCTAAAAAGGAGCTTTTATGTTAGAACTTAGAACACTCAATCATGGGGAAAATATTGATTTTATTGTAGATTTTTTACACAAAAACCTTGAAAAGTATAGAGACGATAAAGATGCAATAAAGAAGTCAATTGATTATGCTTTTTCTAGTGAATCAGGAAAAGGGGGGTTCGTTTTACTTGCATATCAGAAAGAAATATTAGCCGGTGTTCTTGTAATGAATAAAACAGGTATGAGCTCATTTATTCCAGAAAATATTTTGGTTTATATTGCAGTTGATAAAGAGTATCGAGGTCAGGGTATAGGAAAAGAGCTTATAGAAAAAGCTAAAAAAGAAAGTCAGGGAGACATTGCTTTACATGTTGAATATGATAATCCTGCAAAAATCTTATATGAAAAGCTTGGTTTTAAAAGCAAATATGCAGAAATGCGATTTAACAGAGTGAAAGGATAAAGATGGCTTTTATAGAGATCCATATTAAAAGAATTCTAGAAAATATACAGAAATTGAATGATTTGTTACATAGTAAAGGGAAATCATGGACTTTAGTACAAAAAATATTAGGGTCTAATAATGAAGTAATAACTGAGCTTTTAAAGTCTGATTTATTAGAAAGCTTGCATTCAATTGGTGATTCACATCTGAGTGGTCTAAAAGCCGTAAAAAAAATAAATCCTCATATGAAAACCCTTTACATAAAGCCCCCTGCGCTTGCATATATTGAAGAAGTCGTTAAATACGCAGACATATCCATTAATACTGCCCTAAATACTATTTATGCACTCAATAAAGAAGCGCATAAACAGAATAAAATTCATAAAATAATCATTATGATTGAAATGGGGGAATTAAGAGAGGGCGTACTACGAGATCAGGTGTTAAACTTTTATAAGTCAGTTTTTGAATTACCGAATATTGAGGTTATTGGTTTAGGTACAAATCTGGGATGTATGTTTGGCGTTCAGCCTACTTTTGATAAACTTCTTCAATTGAGTTTATATAAGCAACTTATTGAAGTAAGTTTTCAACAACGGCTGGAAATTATATCAGGCGCATCTTCAATTACTTTACCTTTGTTACTTGAGGATAAAATTCCCTCAGAAATAAATCATTTTAGGCTCGGAGAAGCGCCATTTCTTGGTATATCTCCTTATAATAATACCGCTTTTGAAGATTTAAATACAAAAACATTTGAGTTTAATTCGTATATTGTCGAATTAAAGAAGAAAGAGAATGAACCAGATGGCATTTTAGGTGATTCAAAAGTAGGAACGACAAATGATATAACAAAAAATAAGCCAAGCTTTAAAGCAATTGTTGATTTTGGGTCTTTAGATGTAGATCCTGGTTATTTGACTACATTAAAAGACAATGTCTCTTTTTTTGGTAACAGCTCAGATATGACCGTTTATGATTTAGAAAACAATGATTTAAATCTTAAAGAAGGAGATACTATTGCTTTTATCCCGAACTATATGGGAGTTGCTAATCTTATGAACAGTAGATTTGTTGATAAAAAAATTATTATCTGATTTTATAAAATCTGATGAATAAAAGCCCATTTGAATGCATGAAGTTATTCTAAAATAATCAAGTAATTCAACATGTTAATCTTCTATTTTGAATGGTAAAAAACTTTTTTTGATATGTTGAATTGAAGCAAAGAGATTGTCGTAAATGTTTAAATGTGGATGATCAGATTGAATCTGTGTCAGTAAATTTCTGATATAAGCCCTTTTTGAATTATTATTTTCAGGGCATAGATTCACCATGATATCAAATTGTTTTTCTTTCACATAAGATTTAATGAGTTTGTCTTCAATATTGTACATTGGTCTGATTAGCTCATATTCTCCGTTAAACAGTTCCTGTCTGGATTTTAATGTACTGATTTCTCTGCTGAAAAGCATATTAAGTAAGAGGGTTTCAATCGTATCGTTTAAAGTATGAGCCAGCAGTATTTTATGTGCTTGATTACTTTTTGCAAATTCCAACAGTGCTTTTCTGCGTAATCTGGAGCAGTTGTAACAGCAATTTCCCTTTTTACTTTTCTCTTTCGCTTGAGAGTAGATGCCTGTTTCTATGATTTGAGTTTCTTCTTTGAAAGTAAAATGCATCAGATTTTCATTTATAATTCTGAGATGAACCGGCAAGAGATGATTATGTATTTTTTTCATTAAACTATACAATGACAGACTGTCTTTCCCACCAGATATTGCTATTACAAGTGGTTCACTATTCGTCCATAGCTGATATTTCTGATTATTTTCATCAATCTTTTCAATCAAAAGTCTTTCAAGTCGTGTCATTTTTACTCCAATATACAAAATAATTATAATATCTTTAAAAAAAGTAAAAAAAAACTTGCCTTAAATTATGTAAAGAAAAATAATAACGACAATGAGGTGAAAATGGATGATAATTCTAAAAGGATGATTGAATTAAAGCGTTTTTATGAAGATAAAAGCGAATATATGACCGATGTGGTTGTACGAGAAATCTCCATGGAATTATTTGTCAATAAACGTCGCTTATTGAGTTTTTCAGCTTTACCAGAATATTTGGAAGAACTCGCACTAGGATTTTTATTCTCAGAAGCGATTATTCATGTTGAAAGTGAAATCTTACAAATTGATTGTTTCAATTCTGATTATCAGATTCATGTCTCAGCTAATATCCCTCAGCAAAGAATTAGCCATTTTCTGCAAAACAGAGAAAAAACTTCTGGCTGTTCTGCCGGATTTAGTACATTCTTATCAGGGAGACGAGAGAAATTTACAGAACTAACAGTAGAAAGAGAAGTCATTCTGAACGCAATGAGTGAATTACAGCAAAAATCTGATTTGTTCAGGGAAACGGGAGGAGTACATAGCGCTGCTCTTTTATCTGAAGGCAGATTGAAATGCATTATGAACGATATCGGCAGACATAATGCCATAGATAAAGTAGCTGGATTTTTTCTAAAACAGCAGAAGACATTGTCAGAATGTGCTTTACTCACTACTGGCAGAGTCTCCTCAGAAATTGTAAAAAAAGCGGTCAGACTGGGGATTCAATTGTTAATATCTCATGCTGCCCCAACTTCAGAAGCCATTCGTCTGGCATGGGAACATAAATTGTATCTGATTGGTTTTGCCAGAACCAGGCGATTCAACCTTTATACCGGATTTAATCAAATCAATATAAAATAGGAGGAAATCATGAAATTGCAACTCAATGAAAAAATGCAAGGAGACTTTCCTGTCGTAATCCCTGCGTGGGAAGATTTTGACCTGAATGAGGTTAAAAAATTAATACCTGCGAGTATCTTTAAAATGTTAGAAACCTGGATTTCAGGCAATGAATTTTCCTGGAAAAAGGATAGTATTGAACATATTCACTTTACAAATACTAAAGAGGATAGATTGATCATTCTGATCGGATTGGGTAAAATCAAGGAAAGTTTGAATTATCAATTGTTACAGACACTTTTTGCAAAGATTTATCAGATTGCATCCCAGAAAAAAATCAAAGAACTGAATGTATTGATGGAACACTGGATTACTCAGTTTGAAGATACAGAAGAATTTATCAGACTGGCAGCTCAAACTTTTACTGAATCGGCTTATGTCTTTGATACTTTTAAAGAAAAGAAAAATGATTACCTTTTAAATAAAGTGATCTTTGTTAGTGAACAATCCGTTGAATCTATGCCCTTGGTAGTTCAGAATGGGATTCGCTTTGGTGAAGCAGTAAATGTGGCAAAACAATTAGTTAATGAGCCTGCCAATGAAATGACACCCCGAAAACTCGCTGAAATGGCTCAGAAAACAGGTAATTCTTTTGATTTTGAAGTAAAAGTCTATGATGAAAAGAAAATCGCTTCTTTTGGTATGGAAGCCTTTATCAACGTAGCGAAAGGCTCAGATAACCAACCAAGACTGATCGTCATGCATCATAAAGGCGATCCAAATCATCCGCATGACATTATTGGTTTAATTGGTAAAGGACTCACTTTTGATACAGGTGGCTATAATCTTAAACCAGGTGAAGGTATGGGTAATATGAAAAACGATATGGGCGGTGCTGCTGCTGTGATTGGAACAATGGCTGCAATAGCTAATGCTAAACTGCCTGTCAACGTTACTGCTGTCGTGGCTGCCTGTGAAAACATGATTTCTGGTCGTGCATATCGTCCTGGTGATATCATCAATTCGATGGCAGGTAAAACGATTGAAATTATATCTACTGATGCTGAAGGCCGTTTGACCCTGATTGATGCGATTCACTTTGCTCTTAAACATGAAAGAATCTCCAAAATTATCGATATTGCTACACTCACTGGTGCAGCAGTAGTAGCGCTTGGAGGTATTCGTACAGCGGTTATGACTAATGATCAGTCTCTCTTTGAAACGCTTACAGAAGCTGAAAAATATTCAAATGAAAGATTCTGGCAACTGCCTACAGATGAAGAATATGCCGAACTGAATAAATCTGATGTGGCTGACCTGAAAAACTCAGGCGGCAGATGGGGTGGAGCGATTGCAGCGGGTATGTTTATCAAAGAATTCATTCAGGATCATCCCTGGATGCACATTGATATTGCCGGCACTGCTATGACTGATAAACCAAAAGCATGGCAACAAAAAGGTGGTACAGGGATTGCCGTTAAATCGCTGTTTTACTTAGTTAAATTACTGGCTGAGAAAAAATAATAATTGTAATCAAGGGCAAAAAGCAAAATGCTTTTTGCCCTGATTTATACAATAAATTCTGTTAACAGGGGATTATGATATGATTCAGGTCATTGGCACAAAAAAATGTAAAGATACTCAAAAAGTCATTCGTTACTTAAAAGAAAGACGAATCGACTTTCAGTTTATTGACTTACAGGTTAAAGGACTCAGTCCAGGCGAACTAAAGAAAATATCACAAAAGATTCCCATTGAAACCTTAATGGATACCTGCTCAAAAGAATATGAAAGATTGAATCTGAAATACATGAGACATGAACCTTTTGATCAACTGATAGAGCATCCGCTCTTATTAAAAACACCTGTTATCAGGGAACAAAATACAGCATTTTTAGGTTACGACCCGGACAAGATCAATGAGTTATTAAAAAAATGAAAGTATATAAACATATCCTGTTTGATCTGGATGGTACTTTATCTGACCCTAAGCAAGGAATTGTTAATTCTGTGCAATATGCTTTGTCTAAGTTTGATATGAAAGAACAGGATGATAAGATTCTGACAGCCTTCATTGGACCTCCCTTGATTGATTCGTTTCAGGACTTTTATGGCTTTTCTTCTGATAAGGCTAAACTTGCGATTCAATATTTCAGAGAATATTTTAAAGAAAAGGGGATTTTTGAAAATAAATTATTTGAGGGTGTACCTCAAATGCTTTATAAACTATGTAAAAAAGGATATATTTTGTACGTGGCGACTTCCAAACTGGAAAGTTTTGCTGTTCAGATTATTGAACATTTTCATCTGCAAGAATACTTTTTTGATGTATGTGGATGTCTGCCGGATGGGAGCAGGGTAGAAAAAGGAGAAATAATCGCTTATCTGATGGGTAAACATCAGATGAATCCAAAAGAATGTCTGATGATTGGAGACAGAAAGCATGATATCATTGGTGCAAGATTGAATCACATTGATTGTGCTGCTGTTTCGTTTGGTTATGGGACGATTGAAGAGATAAAAGAGTATGCGCCTGATTACATTTTTGAAAGTATCTTAGATTTAGAAAAATTCTTTTCCTGATTTTAGAAATAGAAATTTTATATCAAAATATATCTGTAAACATATTATTGCTATATTTTCGATATATTGTTTCCTTATTCTTTCCTTATCCTTTCCTTATCATATCCTTTTCAAAGGTTAATTAAAAATAACAGGCATTTTGATAAAAAAATCTATAAAGTATCGTAAATATGTTATTTTAAAATACGGTAATAAATGCTGTGCATTAAATGATAAATTGAAAAGCACCTGTATGGATTTGCGAAGCGAAGCGCTGAAGGTGTGACCGAATGTCACAAACTTTTTTAACAATCTCGTAAGTATTGTTTTTATAAAAATCTCATTCGGATTCGCAGAGTGAAAAAAGATGCAATCCAATCATTTGATGAATGTAAAATTCCCCTCCTGTGGAGGGGTGTCACGGAGTGACGGGGTGGTAAGTTAGTTGATACTGGATGATCATTTGCTAGCTAACTAACTGATATTAGGTATCTTACAATCTTGAAAAATATGTTTTTAACGGAGTGCTTTGACGCTTTATGATAAATCTTCCGAGTCTATTCAAAAAGGCAGTGTTTTATGAGCTTTCTGTAGTTCAGGTATCCTAAGCAGAATTACTGCATTTCATTTATCAAATCCCAATAAAACCAATGAGAAAATTGTCATTAATGATTTTATTGCTTTTGATTAGAGATAACCTGAGTCGTTAAGAGTTGTTCGTTTTATATTTTTTTCTGAAGTAGTATGCAAACCAGATAACCAGGATGGTTCCTTTTAGAATACTGGAACCACTGATACTCCACCAGATACCGTTTAATCCGATGAGAGCAGAAAATATCAGCGCAGAAGGGATTCTGAGCAGATTAAGACTGATGCTGACTATTGAAGGCGGTAAAGACTTGCCTAGACCATTAAATGCGCCTGCTGTTGTGATTTCAAGACACATGAAGAGTTGAGAATAGCCTAATATGGTCAGATAAATGATGCCTTCCTGAATCGCATTAGGTTCACGAACGAATATTTTAAACAGGAATTCTGGAAACAAAATCAATAGTAAGCTTACCAATATACCGATTGAACTCATGATATACATGGCTGTTAAAAATCCTTTCCAGATCCGGTGATATTGTTTTGCACCATAATTCTGACCAACAAATGCACTCAGAGCCGTAGAAAATCCACTGGCTGTCATCCAGGAGAGTGATTCAATCTGTGACCCGACTCTCTGTACGGCAATGGGAATTGCACCCCATCGCACGATAATCCGGGCAATTACCATCGCAATCAAAGCAAACATGGCACTCTGTGCTGCTGGTGGAAAACCTATTTTGATGATACGATATAAATGATAACGGCTGAAAACGAAAAATGATTTTAAATGTCTGACAAACTCAAAGTGTCTTCTAAAACTAAAAATAAATAAAATGCTGACACACAATTGAGCGATTACGGTTGCAATTGCTGCACCCTGAACACCCATTTTGGGAAATATCCATACACCAAAAATCAGTAAAGGATCCAGTATAACATTCACCAGCAAACCTGCTGAATTGTAGTAGAAGGGTAGCTTACTGTTTCCAAGACCATTATAGACTGCTGTAAAACAGGGATTTAAAAATGTAAATACCATACCCAGAGAGATTACTCTAAGATAAGAGATGGCTGAATTGGTTGGATCAAATCCATTTACATTTGTTCCCAGTTTGAAAAAATTGATCAACGGATTGGCCATGATAAAAACAATCAGACTGAAAATAACAGACATACTCAGCGAAATCAATAATCCATTTGCCATAAAACGTTGTAAATCATTTTGATCTTTTTTCCCAACAGACTGAGCTACACAAACTTCTAAACCCACTTTTGGCATAAAGGTCAGGGCATTTCCTATCCAGATAAAGAAACCGGCAGTACCTATGGCTGCCACAGCACCGCTTCCGATACTGCCTATCCAGATCATATCCGTCAGATTATAAGCCATCTGGATAAACATAGTGAGCATAATGGGGATGGATACCCGTGTCAGTTCAAGCGCGATATTCCCTTTGGTTAAATCTATCTGATGTTTCATTTTTATCCTTTTTTACTGACAATAGATCAGATGGTATTTTCTAACTCTGCTACCATCAAACTCCCAAAAGTAAACAGCCTGCCATGTACCTAAAAGAAGATTGCCATTTTCTACAAAGATATCCTGTGTAACTCCTGTTAGAGATGACATCAGATGAGCTGAAGAATTACCTTCTCCATGTCTGATATTGAGACTATCAGGAAAGAGTTTGTCCATGGCATGATTGAGATCAAACTGCACATCCGGATCACAGTTTTCATTGATGGTTACACCGGCAGTGGTATGGGGTACAAAGACTGTAATACGACCCTCTTTTATCTGGTTTTTTCTTACAAATTCTCTGATCTGCATCGTAATATCAATCATCTCTATCTGAGAATTCGTTTTAATCTGATATGTTTCTTTTATCATCTTATCCTCTTCAGTGTTAAAATTCTGAGTATGGCTTTCTTCGTCAATCATAATTTTTATTCCTACATTTTGTTTAGACACGGATAACGCTGATTCTGAGGATGGCAGGTCTTTGAAGTAATTCCCCTCCGATGGAGAGTCTGTGCAAAAATAAGAGTTCCGAAGGAACGAAAGAATCCTAGCCCGGGGTGAAGAGCCTATGCAAAAACCAAAATTCCGTAGGAATTGTCGATTGGTAGCCAGATGCGGAAGCGTCTGGTATAGAGTGTGTTACAAAACAAGCGCCGTAGGTGCGGCATAGAAAAACATGCCTTTTTGTACCGACTCGTAACTCTGTTATCATAGAAACAATAAGTAACTACTCAGGTACTGGTTTAAACAATAAATGTGTGTCTGCAAAATGTCATTTTAAATAAAATGTCAAAGCGGTCAGTAGGGATGTGCGAAAAGGAGCTTGCGAAGTGCCGTACATCCGAAAAACAAAAAGGAAAAGTACCCTGATCTGTGTATCATACAGGTATCCTAAGCGGATTTACGGCGCTTCGCTTCGCAAATCCCTACAGGTGCTTTTCAATATATATTTATTGCACAGCATTTACTACCATTTTTAAAATAACAACCAGTATCTGAGTAGTTACAACAATAATTATATGACTATTCACCCAAGACATCAAAGCGACGATCTTGCTATTCTTGATAAAAATTATCAAAAATCAAAAAAATAATAAAATAATTCTCAGAAATCCTCATTTTGTCCGGGTAATATATATAGAGGCACACATTGTCTTTATAGGTATGAGGTGTAAATGCTAAAAAAAGAATCAATATCTGTCTATCAATAGCAATAAAAAAAAAAAGATTATAAAAATAAAAAATAATTTGCTTTTAACTTATTCCTAGATATATTATATTTAAAATAAACTCATAGGGAGGAAAGATGTTTACAAAAGAAGATTTAATGTCTGTACTTGACGTGAAAAAAGACTTTTATCTGCTTTTTTTGCTGAAGAATGACGGACATTTTTTCAAACCCGAAGAATTACTCTTTCATCGGGAGTATTACAAACGTAACAAAAAAATGATGCGTGGAACAGAAATGTCTGTTACAACATATTGGGAGACACATATTCCTTGTTGTGATGAACTGACACTTAAAGACATTCGTAAAAGAATGAACTATCTGATTGAGTTAATTAGTGCCTGCCAAGAATACGAAAATCCCAAAAAGCTTGCTGAAGCAGAATCAGAACTGGAACAGCTTACAAAGTATGTGAAGGCAAGTACCGTAAGGGGTGGCAGGATTGATTACTTTCAAAGTACGCACAACCGAATGAAAGAAGCAATTCTCAAAGCAGTATCAAGAAGTATTGAAAAGCTGAGAGAAAAAGATGCTGAAATGGCTGATTTACTCAAAAAGAATCTGATTTCAAAGTCAGAAATCGGTCTCAATGAGTTATCTGTGTTGTATTAAACGAATAATGGGTGATGGAGAGCTTTGATTTGGGTATTCTCGGGTTTCTGTCAATAATGGGTTTATTGAAAGGCAGAACAAGTTTGTTCGATCAAAGCTCTCAAAAAAGAGATTACATTAATGAGGGCGCTGAATATTTTTACGACCACGGAAATTCGGAAAGAAACAGAAATTAGAATGAGTTTTTGACACGGATGAGACTGATTAAAACGGATTTTTTTACAGATAATGGAAATCTTACTATTTGATTGACCAGTTTTCAAATTTTGAAGATTTGTTTCTTTGCGAGCTTGGTGATCTTAACGAGAAATCATATCTGAGAAGCTATTAGTAAAATATTTTGATGAAAACGGAAATGGAACGATAGATTTCACGAACAGGGAAGGGACTGAAAATACTAAATTTTACGAACGCCACAAGGTGGACACTTTTATTTTGATTACGAAACATTCTTCGCGACTCTGTGTGAAAAATCCTACGAAGATCACAGGGCTGACGCCCCTAATTCGGTTTGCCACATTGTTTTCTACGAAGATCACAGGGCTGACGCCCCTGAATCTGATTAAATACATTCACCGCGTCTCCGCGTGAGATTAAAAAAAAAGTACTGATAGATCTAATAAAGAATTGAAATCACTATTGAAAACGCTTGACTTATTTTATTGTTTTTATTATTTTGTCAACATTGATAACATTATAATCATCATTTGAGCATTGAAATCACTCTGGAGTAACAACTCATAAAAGGAGAGATAATGGAAGCATATCATAACAATGACGGGCACAGTTGTTTGAGGGCAAATAGTGTAACTATATATATATATATAGTTAGCTCAATTGTTGTAAGAACATGGTTTCTGCCTGGAGATAAAAACAAATTCATTGTCCGCAGGGCTTTCCTTGTGTCGTGAGGAAAGCCCTTAACAAAAGACAAAGAAAAAAATAAAAAAGGAAGAAAAAATGAAAAAAAATATGATTATACTGATACTCATGAGCCTGTTGATAAGTTTATCAGCTCAAAAGATTACTAAAGAGATTACGCTTGATGAAGCTGTAAAATTGATCATCCCTGATCAGAAATTGCTAAAAAATTATGAATCAAAAGGTAATATTCTCAATTTAGATATTGCATCCAAATCTGGGCATACCGTAATTGTTGAAGAATTTAATAAAAAATCTATAATGTCTTTGTTTGATCATAATTTTAATAAGTTATGGCAAAAAGAATTCAGTACTTCATCTACAAGAGCTAGTTTGTTTATTTCGGAAGATGCAAAAACTATCCTGATAAATCTTATAAATTTTGATGAGGAAGACTGCACTTTTAAAAACAATATCAGTTCTTGGGACTTTGAAGGTAATAAATTGGGTGAACTAAATAATACGCCATTATTTTTAGAATTGTCAAAATCAGGCAATTACATTTTTATTAGCGATAGTGGCATTTCATTTGATGATTTTGAATATGATTACCGTGTTCAGGATATTCAGATTTTTGACCGGAATCTCAATCAAATTCATATCAGTGGTTTAAAAAAAGATAATTCTATAATCTCATATAAGCTCCTATCGGACAGTTTACTGATTTGTTTGAGACAGTATCCTCTGGGAGATGGCAGATTTGTTTTATCTGAAGGGTCCACTATTGGAAAGCAAAAGATTGAGCTGTACAGACTTGAAAGAAATCATCTCATTTATCAGAAAAACATCTATGATGGCTTACAGGCTTTCAATATGTTGTGTGCTCACTATCAGGATACAAGTATTATTCAAAGTAACGATGTTATCATTGACAGAAAAAGAGGAAAAATCTTTTCTCAAAATGGAGATCTGTTAAAAGAGAATGCAGGGATTATTGGTGTAACTTCTCATGGAGAGATGATACTTTCAAATAAAAATAAATCTGGATATACACTAAGTAAACTTAATAACGATCTATCTATTTCTAAATATTTTGATATAAAAGATTATTTTATTTCAGGGAATATTGACTTAGTTAATGAATTTATAGTTGATCAAGAAAAGATGAATGACATACAAGATGATTTAGAAACTACAATATTAGGAAATAAACTTCACAATTATTTATTAGCAAACTATAAGATTTATAATATAGGTAATAGTAAAACTCTGTTTTTTAGCAGAAAAATCATTAAACTATACGGGGTACATTAATGAGAGTAGATTTTAAGAAGAATCTTGTTATTACAATGTTGATTTTTTTGGCTCAACTCTATGCAATACAAAATCCTTTAGTTCCAGAGGTAAATCCTTTTTCTTATTATGGTCCCAGAACACATAGACCCAAAAGCAATAATCATCAAGGGATTGATTATGCTGTAAAAAAGGTTAATGTTTATGCAGTAAAAGCAGGATCAGTTACCTGGGGAACAAGTTCAACTGCAGGAAAATATATTTACTTGAATGATGATGAAAATAATAATATAGTTTATAAATATTTTCATTTATCCAAAAATAATGTAGTTGCTAATGGATTAAATGTCAGTGAAGGAAGATATATTGGTATTACAGGAAATACCGGCAACGGAAACAGCTGGCATCTTCATTTTCAAGTTGATCAAAATGGGCAACCTCATCACCCCTTAAAGTATCTTCCTTATACACAGGGAGATTATATTTCACATCGGGTTATGGAAAAGGATGATGAATCTTTTACTATTAAGTTTATAACAACTCCGCCTTATGTGGATATTGACCAGATCAGATTTACCATAATGCAGGCTAACAACATACCGGTTGACTGTGTTATTGCATTGTCACCTTATGATATCAATAAACTAAATCCTACAAACGGCTCTGATTCTTATCCAACTGCCCATTATATCGGCAATACTGACTGGACTTATGAATTGACAGGAAACAGAAAGGAATACATTTGAAACCTTATTTCTTTATATTTTTTGTTTTGATTATATTGAATATCTTTGCCACAGAAAGAACGGTAAAGCTTGATGGGAGCGGAGACTTTAGCAGTATTCAGTCAGCGGTTGATGCTTCTCAGAATGGCGATATCATTACCGTATATCCCGGGGATTACCGCGAAAACATCAATATCGGCAGTAAGAGCTTAAGCCTGCAAAGCCTCTATGCTTATACGCCTGATACGCTTTATATTCATACAACCCGAATCATCGGGCAACCCTCACAATCTGCAATCAGGGCTGAAAACAGTTTAAATCTCAGTATTAACGGATTTACCATTATGAACAATGAAAATCAAATTGAAGAATACTACTGGGTATCAGGAGGAGGTTTGTTTCTATTTAAAAGTAATGTTTGCCTAAAAAATAATATTGTAACACATTGTATCTCCGGTTATGGAGGAGGAGGAATCACAATAGCCTCTTCAAGTTACGAAAGGAATGTCTCTTTAGAGAATAATAAAATTTTTTACAACAAAACCTATGGTGGAGGAGGAGGAATTGTTCTCTCAGGAAAACTAAATGTATCATTTTCATCCACTTCAAAAAACTCAATCTACAATAATTCCAGCAAATTAGGAAAGGATATTTATTCAAGTACAGAGACTTTCCCGCTAAACATAATCTTAAAAAAAGGGTCGGTACCACAGGATCATTTTGACCAGTATTTTATCTCTGTTAGTCACGACTTGATAGCAAATCCGTCTCCGGTCAGTGTTTCTATTGAGGAAGGGGCTTTAACGCTTGTAAATCATGATCTCTATGTCGCTCCCTGGGGAGATGACAACAACAGTGGGCTTGATGTTCAAAACCCGCTGAGAAGTATTGATTATGCGACCAAAATCATCGTTTCAGACAGCCTCAATCCCAAAACAGTTTATTTGGCTGAGGGTATCTATTCTTATTCGGCGAATCAGCAAAACTTTCCATTCTCCATCAAGTCAGCCACCCGCCTGATCGGAGCCGGGATGCATGAAAGTATTATTGATGCAGAAAGGCTTTCTGTAAGTATTAACGGTAGTACAGCCGACAGAAATGCCATGCCTTACCACTCGGTGCATTTTGAGAAATTTTGCTTTCGAAACGGAGGAAATCTCAATATGCCGGATTCTAACAATAGTCCGCTTAGTGCTTATGCAAATCATATTACCATAAAAGATGTGCTGATAGAGAACAATCAGTATGATTCATGGAATGGTATTAGTCTTATAAATTTTGAAAATGCCTATTTAAAAAACATAATTGTTAGAACAGGACAGGGGATGTCTTCAAGTACAGGATTATTTGTTTACCAGGGTAATCAATTGGTTTTGGAAGATTGTGTGTTTGACAGTTTAAATGTTTTAAATGACCAGGGAGGATATGCCGGTATCTGGATTTGGGATTTGGCAGGAGCTGTATTTAATAATGTATCGATTCGTAATTGTTCTGCCTATTCACCGGTTATGTTTCAATATGTCAAATTTGCAGATTCTCCGCATAATGTATCACGTGACAGCTATCTGAACAATCTCTTCTTTGTTAATAATACTTCTACATCCGGAGACTGGGATTCAGCAAAAATTGGACTTCTGGATGAATGGGGTAATACCTTTCATTTGAATAATTTTACTGTGGCACATAACAGGGGATCGAGTACCGCTTTGGGAATCAGTAGCCATTTTACTATGAACAATATGATCTTGTACAATCCGGAAATGCCGACTGAACTGAGATTTGGAAACGGTGTCAATCATTCCATTCAGGGTGAAATCAATTACAGTATGATCATGAACCGAAACAGTAAAATATCCTATCAGGCAAATCCTGCCAATCTGCAAATGAGTCAGATGATTGATGCAGATAATCCCGGATTCAGAGGGATGTCTGACCCAAATCTGAGTCTTTCTGCCCCTGAATACTATTATCTTTATCCTGGCTCACCCTGTATAGACAGCGGAACTCCTGATACCAGCGGATATTATCTCTCTGAAACCGATATGGCAGGATATCCCAGAATATACAATGAGCGCATAGATCTGGGCTGTTTTGAATATAATCCGAATGTCTCAGAAGATGATCAGACAGTTAGTCCGGTACTTTCATACAATCTGCAAAACTATCCTAATCCGGTCTCTCTGGGAAAACAGGGATTTACCATCGTCTCCTTTGATTATCCTCAAGAAGTGAGAAACGAACCTGAAATCGAGATATTCAACATCAAAGGACAGAAGGTCAGGACACTGAAAATGAATATTTCCTTTTCTGAGATGAATACTAACAAGGCTGATAACAATAGCCGTAACTATTCAGTGATATGGGATACCCGCAACGACCAGGGACAAAAAGTGGCTAGCGGTATCTTTCTCTACCGTGCTAAAGTCAATGGGAGAGTCCTGCAAAATAAAAAGATGCTGATTCTGAAATAGTTTTTAGACGCAGATAACACGGATGAAACCGGAACTTTTCTGAATTTTTTACGACCACGGAAATTCGGAAAGAAACGGAAATTAGAATGAGTTTTTTAGACACGGATGAGACTGATGAAAACGGATAATGAGTTAAGGTCTTTAATCGAACCGTAACAATCAGCGTGAACAGTTTTTTGACACAGATGAGACTGATTAAAACGGTACTTTTCTGAATTTTTCACGACCACGGAAATTCGGAAAGAAACAGAAATTAGAATGAGTTTTTTGACACAGATGAGACTGATTAAAACGGATAATGGGTTAAGGTTTTTAACAAAACAAAAAGTAAATAAAAAAACTTAGGTTCACTTTATTCAGAATATTTTGCTTGTTGCCTTTTTTTTAAGCAGGAAATTTTTAGAAAAGATGGGAACAAACAGCACTTCGCTTCGTATGTCCCTGCAGACTCATTTTATATTCTGTGAAGCAGTTTCTCTGAAAACTCTGTGGTTAATCTTAGTAGATTACAGGGTTTTGCCTCTGATAATTGTAATTTCATGTCAGAGAATACAAGGGTACTACACATGCCATAACAAAAAAACTCCGGCAAACAGATTAGCACCAAAAACCTGTCATCCTGAAAGAAGAAAATGGTTCCAATTTAATCAAACCCCAACGAAGTGACAGGATTGTAGCAAATGGTATCAACACCGACATCCAAACCCCAACGAAGTGACAGGAATGTAGCAAATGGTATCAACACCGACATCCAAACCCCAACGGGGTGACATTATTGTAGAATATTTTTATGCAAGAAGTTTTATAGGGGATTCTTCGTTTCACTCAGAATGACAGCCGATGGTAATTTTGAGATCTGCAGGAGATTAAAGTAAACGACAGATTGCAAGCAAGATGCTCGCAGTACGTCGGATGAACTACGTTTCGGTTCCTACGCCCCTACTAACCGCTTATGGGCAGTCCAAATTATTATCTGTTATACTCGACGTAATCAGTGTCAAACAATATTAATCGTATTAATTTAAAGCGTTTAGAATTAAAATCCGTTTAATCAGCCTAATCCGTGTCTAGAAAAAAAAATCATATCCGTAATCAAAATCTGTGTCAAAAAGAAAAAGACTCTCGCCGAAGCAAGAGTCTTATATTGTTTAATCTAATTTTATTTATTGAACAGCAGCCTGTGCAGCAGCTACGCGTGCGATTGGTACACGGAATGGGGAACAGCTGACATAGTTTATGCCGACTTTGTTACAGAACATAACAGAGTTTGGTTCGCCACCGTGTTCTCCACAGATACCGACTTTAAGGTTTGGACGGGTTGAACGGCCTTTTGCAGTACCCATTTCAACTAACTGACCAACGCCTTCCTGATCAAGAATCTGGAATGGATCGTTTTTAAGGATATTTCTGTCCAGGTATTCAGGTAAGAATTTGCCTGCGTCATCACGTGAGTAACCGAAGGTCATCTGTGTTAAGTCGTTGGTACCGAATGAGAAGAATTCAGCTTTTCCAGCGATTTTGTCAGCTGTTAATGCTGCACGTGGAATTTCAATCATAGTTCCAACCATGTACTCAATTTTATCATTTCTTTCAGCAAATACTTTTTCAGCAGTAGCACGGATAATGCTTTCCTGATTTTCAAATTCTGCTAAAGTTCCGATCAGCGGAATCATAATTTCAGGTTTTGCATCCACACCTTTTGCTTTTAAGTTAAGAGCTGCTTCGATAATCGCTCTGGTTTGCATTTCAGTAATTTCAGGATAGGTAATACCTAAACGGCAACCACGGTGTCCCAACATTGGGTTAAATTCGTGTAATGAATCCACACGGTTTTTAACCACTGCTGCAGAGATACCCATTTCAGCAGCCATTTCAGCTTGATTTGCTTCCTCATGAGGTACGAATTCATGAAGTGGAGGATCTAGTAAACGAACGGTTACAGGGAATCCATTCATCGCTTCAAAGATACCTTCAAAGTCTTCTCTTTGGTAAGGAAGGATTTTTTCAAGTGCTTTTTTACGTCCTTCAAGATCTTCAGCAAGAATCATTTCACGCATTGCTTTGATTCTGTCACCTTCGAAGAACATGTGTTCGGTACGGCAAAGACCAATACCCTGAGCGCCAAAGTTTCTGGCAACTCTTGCATCTTTTGGTGTATCTGCGTTGGTTCTGACATGCATACGGGTATGTTTGTCACAGATAGCCATTAATTTAGCGAAATCTCCTGATAATTCAGCTTCCTGAGTATCGATTTTTCCTTCATATACTTCACCGGTAGAACCGTTTAATGAAATCCAGTCGCCTTCATTGAACGTTTTGCCATTGGCAATCATTGTTTTTGCTTTGTAGTCAATCAGTACAGTGCCAGCACCAGATACACAGCATTTACCCATTCCGCGTGCTACCACAGCTGCATGAGAAGTCATACCGCCACGAGCTGTGAGGATTCCTTTTGCGACATTCATACCACGTAAATCTTCAGGAGAAGTTTCAACACGAACTAAAATGACTTTTTTGCCTTCATTAGCCCATTCTTCAGCTGTATCAGCAAAGAATACTATCTGACCGGTTGATGCACCTGGTGATGCAGGTAAACCTTTTGCTAAAACATGTGCATTTTTCATCGCTTCTTTTTGGAAGACAGGGTGAAGTAATTCATCCAGTTTTCCTGCTTCCATACGACCAAGTGCCTGTTTTTCATCGATTCTGCCTTCTTCAAGCATATCCATCGCAATTTTAACCATAGCAGCGCCGGTACGTTTACCATTACGGGTTTGAAGCATCCATAATTTACCATCTTCGATAGTAAATTCGATATCCTGCATATCTTTGTAATGATCTTCCAGTTTTTGTTGGATTTCATTCAGCTGAGCATAAGCTTCAGGCATTGATTCTTCTAATGAAGGGAAATTATTTTTTCTATCTTCTTCTGTTTTATTTTGTAATTCAGCCCATCTTTTTGAACCGATAATTGTGATTTGTTGAGGAGTACGGATACCAGCCACAACGTCTTCACCCTGAGCATTGATCAGGTATTCGCCGTTGAAAAGGTCTTCACCAGTTGCCGCATCACGTGTAAAAGCCACACCAGTCGCACTGTTGTCACCCATATTGCCAAATACCATTGCCTGTACGTTGACCGCTGTACCCCATTCTTCAGGAATGTTGTTTAATTTACGATAGTAAATCGCACGGTCATTCATCCAGCTTTCAAATACCGCAAATACTGCACCGTAAAGTTGTTCCCATGGACAGGTTGGAAATTCTTTGTCTAATCTTTCTTTAACAACTGCTTTGAATCTCTTAACCAGTTCTTTTAAATCATCAGTTGTCATTTGAAGGTCTTCTTTGTAACCTTTTTCTTCTTTTAAATGATCAATGATTTCTTCAAACGGATCGTGATCTTCTTTATTAGTTGGTTTCATGCCTAAAACGACATCACCATACATCTGTACGAAACGACGATATGAATCCCATGCAAAACGGTCATTGCCACTTTTTTTGGCTAATGCTTCAACTGTAACATCATTCATACCCAAGTTAAGAACAGTGTCCATCATACCTGGCATAGATGCACGAGCACCTGAACGTACTGATACTAATAATGGGTTTTCTGAATCACCAAACTTTTTGTTCATAATGTCTTCAACAGCTGCAATTGCTGCTTCAACTTCTGCTTGTAACATCTCTTTGGTTTTTTCTTTTCCCAGCTTATTATATTCAATACACATTTCAGTAGTGATAGTAAACCCTGGAGGTACAGGAACGCCAATTAAATTCATTTCTGCAAGGTTAGCGCCTTTTCCGCCAAGGAGATTTTTCATTCCGGCTGTGCCTTCAGCTTTTCCATTGCCGAACAAGTAAACGTTTTTTGAATTACTCATAACATCTCCTTTATCTGTTCTTCAGTTTATTTCATTTTTCATTATTCTGAAGTTATTCTTTTTCGATGACAAAATTATAAAAAAGTCAATTTGTCAATGCTTTTTTGCATTATGAAGAAAAATTTATCAATCAACATCTTTTTTAAAAATATGAGTCCACTATAAAAAGGGCATGAACCACGAAATACACTAAACACACGAAAAAGGAAGGCTTTAAAATACTGATTTAAACTACTTTTCTGGATTTTTAAACATATTTTTCATTTTAAAGTTAACCTTTATCTCATAGATCAGAGTTTTTATAGCAGACTCAAATATGATAATCAAATATTTTCTCTAAACGGGTGATAATCGATTTTTTTTAAAAAGAAATATCAATTTGTAAGATTTTTATTGACAAAAAAAACTAGATAATGATAAAATTGTCCTGACTCTGAAAACAGAGTTAAAGGAGTTGTAAATGTTTGAGATTTTTAAGAATATTCCAATTGCTAAGTACAATTGCGATTTTATTGACATCCGAATAGAAGAAATACGTAATGCGAATATAATGTATAACAATAGTGAGCTGGAAGATGCCCATGAAATAACGAAACTTGGTGCTTTTATCAGAATCAGACTGGCTGATAAATGGTATTATTCAAGTCTGACTGATCTGAGTCAAATTGATCAGACAATTCAAACCATGTTGAAGAAAAAAGGATTAGAACCATTACAATATAAAGAAAAAATAATGAATTATAACTGTAAGGAACGCCTGATCAATCAAGATAATTTAATGGTATTCCAACCCATTCTTTCAAAAAAGCAACTGGTTGAGAAAATTCTCCCTATTTTAGAAGGAGAAAAACTGATCATTAATCATTACATGATTTACCGTGATGAATATATCAAAAAGTACTATATCAACAGTAAAGGAGATCAACATGTATTTGACAGAAGTCTTGCCAGTCTTGTTGCATCCTATTCGTTAAAAGAAGGCGATCATATTTTTTCAACCCGGTTTGATCAATCAGCCCAATATTTTGATGATTTTACCGGATTTGATATACGATTAAAAAATGATATTGAAGAAGCAAAACGATTTATCAATGCACCGACAATAGAACCGGGAAAATATCCCGTTATCTTAAGTGAAGAAGCTGCCGGTATTTTTGCTCATGAAAGTTTTGGACATAAGAGTGAGGCAGACTTTATGCTGGGTGATGATTCTATGAAAAAAGAATGGGAAATCGGTAAAAAAGTAGGCAGTGATATTCTTAGTATTGTTGATTGGGGTGATATGCCTGAGTGTAGAGGATTTACACCATTTGATGATGATGGCAATCCAGCTCAAAAAAACTATCTGATCAAAAATGGAATTTTAAGAGGCAGACTGCATTCTGAAGATACCGCACAAATTCTCAATGAAGCGGTTACCGGTAATGCCAGAGCGGTTAATTTCTTTTATGAACCAATTGTTCGTATGACGAATACATACATTGAAGCCGGAACTGATACATTTGAATCCCTCATAGAAAAAACAAATAATGGGTTTTATATAGATTCTATCAATCATGGTAGTGGTTTATCAACTTTTACACTGGCAGTTAATCGGGCATGGAGAATTGAAAATGGAAAGATTACCGAGCCTGTAAAAATAAACATGATTACCGGAACAGTTTTTCAAACACTAAATGATATTGACGGACTTAGCAATGAGGTTGTCATGTCTTCTGCAACCTTAGGTGGATGCGGGAAAAATGAACAGAGTCCTTTACCTGTTTCACATGGCGGACCAAAAGTAAGCGTTAAAGAAATGATGGTGTCTTGATGAATTATTACCCTTTTACAAGTCATTTGGAGGATAAATGATTACTGAGAAATTTTTAGAAAAACACAGCGAATACCATATTCAGTTTGTTGCCAATGAAATTAAATCAATAAAAACCCAGGATTATATAAAACAGAGTATTCGGGTATTTCTCAATGATAAACGTTTAGGAATTGCTTCGGCACTAGGATATGCAGATGAAAAAGAGTTAAAGCTTAAAGCAATCGAAAATGCCAAATTAGGATTTACCTATGATTATGATATTGAGACAGATGTGCATTATGAAAGAAATCAGGGAGATCATGAGTTGTTAAATGAAGAATTTCTAAATGACTATGCTAAACAACTACAAGATTTTCTTAAACCATACCATAAGTATTTCGTTTTTAATGGTGCTTTAACAGGAGAAAGAGTAAAACGTACGATTCAAAACAGTGAATATATGCTTTTACACTCAGACCGTTCAGAATATTCTAACTGGTTTAATATCAAACAGATAGGAAACTCAGGTATTATTGATGGTTATTTTGGATTTAGTTCTTTCTTTAAAATGCCATTGCCAAAATATATCCCTTATATTGATATCATACTGAATGCCTTATTACAAAAAGAGATAAATGTAAACTTAAATGATGTTGAAGTAGCTTTTTTAGGATGTGAACCACTCAGGAAAATGGGAAGTGATGTTAATGGTGAATTTTACCATCAGGGCAATTCTTTGTTAGCCGGTCGTTTAAATACTCAAATCATGAGAGAAGATATCTGTATTAATGAAGTGTCAGATGATTGTGATTTAACTATATTTGTTCCATTTGATCATGAGGGTATCATTAGAAATGCCAACGTTTCAATCGTAAAAAATGGTGTGCTGACTCATATTGTCTATGATAAAAAGAGAGCAAAAAAATATGATACTAAAACGACTGGCAATGGATTCCGATCTTTTGAAACACATCCTTATATTGGAATGTCTCCATTTATTCCTGAAGTAACAATGAAATCGCTGCTTGAATATTCCTATGAAAAAACACTGTTAATCCCCTATATGAGTTCAGGAGGCGATTTTCTGTCTAACGGAAACTTCTCATTTCCTGTTCAATTAGGTTTTTATCTGAAAGATGGTAAAATTATTGGTAAATCGCCACAATTGACACTTACCGGTAATTATCTGGAAATCATGAATCAAAAACTGATTGGAATTGCTGAAAATGACTTGTTTGGTGAATTGAAACAGAAACCAGTTATCATCTGTAACCCTAAAATAAAGGAAAATTAAACAGTTGTTTTATTCTGACATCTGGGTATGAACTTTAAAAAACGATGATACGATAACTTCAGGATATTGATGTATAGCTAATGAAACGTGCCAATTTTTATGATTATTTAGAATACATTGATTTGTATGATGACAGGATTCTCATTTATTTTATAAATTTTAGCCTTTTTATATGATCCTTGCATATCGTTTATGAAAAAATACTTGACTTTAATTTAATAGATGAAATTATCGCATTTCAATCCATTTTGTAATAAATATGGATGATTCAAGTTATGATTAATGAGTTTAAATAAAAGGAATAAAATGAAATACATTTTGGTTTTTGACATAGGAAATACAAATATAGTCGGTGGAGTATATGAAGACGGCCTCTTAAAATGTACCTTGCGACTGAGTTCAGATTTAAAAAAAACAGCAGATGAATATTTTGTACTGGTGAATTCAATTTGTGAAAATCAAGGGGTTAATATCAATTGTATGGATAAAATTGTCCTTTCTTCAGTAGTTCCTTCTCTAACCAGATGCTTTGAACATATGTTTCAACGCTATTTTAAATGCGGATATATTATCGTAAATGGATATTCTCAATTAGGACTGACATATTCCGTAAATGATCCGGGATTTATTGGCGCAGATTTAATTGTAAACGCATACTCTGCATGGAAAAAATATCAGACAAACTGCATCATTTGTGACATGGGAACTGCAACTACTATCCAGTTAGTGAGTCAGGAAGGTCATTTTTGGGGAACATCTATTTTGCCTGGTCTGGTTACCGGTGCCGTCAATTTATTTGAAAAGGCTGCGCTATTATCAGATATACAGTTAGAAAAACCGACAAAGATATTGGGTACTACTACGAAAGAAGCCTTACTTTCCGGAATTGTATATGGTCATGCTTTTTTACTGGATAGATTTATCACTGAGATAAAAGCAACGTATTTTCAAATTGAAAATATCAAAACGATTGCAACAGGTGGAATTTCAGCATTAGTATGTGAACATACTCAAAATGTGGATGTAATAGATAAAACGCTGACCCTGGATGGTTTGTATCTGATTGCTGTAAATGATATAAATTAAAGGATTTATAAATTAATGAAATTAAAGCTGTATTTTTTGTTCGTATTGTTCGTAAGTGTCAGTTTTTTGTTTGCAAAGTACTATGATCTTCAGTATTATTTACCCGATTATGTTCCGCTTAGTCAGAATAACCCAAAAGTATATTCTGCTAAAAAGGGCTTATCCGTTAATCAGATGGGAAAATACAATTTGGGCGCATACAATCAGACAATAGAATATCAAATTGACCATATCAATGAAATGGTTGAAATGCTTGTTAAATCAGGTAATATTGTGTTAGCCGGACCCTTTTATATTTCCTGGGATGATTATCTGAATAATTCGTTTGAAGCCATATTTGTCAATGAATTTGATAAGACTAAAAAACAGATGTTTAACCCTGAAAGTCGGGTTAAAAGTAAAGGGCTGATTCCTGAAATTGTGATCAAACTCCCTCCTATGGCTATGCCAAGAGGTGTTAGAAAAATTATGGGTAATAAAGCCGGACGGCTTAATCTGAGTGGTAATCAGAAACTGACAATCAGCGCATCACAAACAAAGAAAAATACCAAAGCGGTAACCGAAGGCAGTTCTAATCAAAATTTTGATATTTCAATGCAACAGGATTTAAATCTGACACTTAATGGTTCAATTGGTGAAAAAATCAAAGTGGATATCAAGTATAACTCCAATCAGGAAACGGATATTCTGGATCCCAATAATATTAAAATTGCTTATGAAGGAGAAGAAGATGAGATTGTGCAACGGATTGATGCAGGTAATACCTCATTATCTTTAACAGGCTCCCGCTATATTTCTCTGTCCGCTTCTTCACAAGGACTGTTTGGTTTAAAAACACTATTAAAAATAGGTAGTTTAAATATCACTGCAGTTGCCAGTAAGGAAGAGTCTCAGAAGAATTCGAAATCTTATGAAGGAACTTCTCAATCTGATTCTACCATTATACAAATAAAAAATTATACACCAAGAACTCATTATTATATTAGTGATCCAAGAACAATATATGCCATGTACACAGAAGCGGATGATTGCCCGCCTGGTTGGGTAAACAATGCGATTAAAACAGACAATGGCGCATGGTATATTGCATCACCGCTGCTCTTACCAAAAGAAAATACGCTTAAAGTATTTTTAGATGATGATAATGCCAGTAACAATGAAAACATAGCGATCGAAGGACATTTATTCAATGAACAGGGACAGCTGATTTCTGAAACTAATTATTTTGAACAATTACTCGAAGGTACCGATTATACTTTTGATTATGATACCGGTATATTAACCATGCTGAGAACAATTGATAAAAGATATACCATTGCTGTTGCCTATACTCAAAAAAATAATGTCATTATAGGTAATACCTCATCGAGTGTAATTCAATTAAAACCACTGAAGATCAGAAACCAGGATAAAGATGATTTTACCTGGAAATACCAGAGCAGAAATATTTATTCACTCAATAACAACAGTATTAAAAATGATGGCTTCTTACTGGAAGTCTATACTGAATCTGCCAGTAAAGAAAGAATTCTGACTGTTCCAGACTCTATCTCACATGTTGGTTACAATACTTATAATGAATTTTTACGACTTGATAGTGACGGGAACGGAGTTGTTAATGGAGAAGATCAAACGGTTAATTTATCAACAGGTTTAATCGTGTTTCCCTTTATAGAACCTTTCCGGGCATTGAACGATTATTACATTTATGAAGAAGAACCAGAACAAATTTATAATGATGATTATTACAAACATTATATTTTTGTTAAAGGTAAGGTTGGTCGTGAATCCATCAATTTAGGAATGATGATATTCCCTGGTTCTGTGAAAGTGAAAGTTGATGGTAAGGAGTTAAAGGAGAACGTTGATTATATCGTAGATTATGATTTTGGCCTGGTTACTTTTTTAACCGCTGAGGGTAAAAATCCAGATGCTAAAATCTCGATTGATTATGAAAATAAGCCATTGTTTGCCGTAGAATCAAAGACATTAATGGGTTTAAGAGCTGACTGGGGAATAAGTGAAAATGCCAAACTTGGCGGTACGATAATCTATCATTCAGAGAAAGTCTCTGATAAGCGTCCAAAAATTGGTAACGAAAGTCGAAGCCTGATGTTGGCAGATATTGATGGAGAATTGAAGTTTCAGCCTGAATTTATGACAAAAGCAGTAGATTTTCTACCTTTAATCAGAACAGACAGTCCTTCTTCTTTATCTCTTTCTGGTGAAATTGCCATGAATATTCCCAAAATATACAACAGCTCGTCCTCTTCTCATCGTTATGAAGCATGGCTGGACGATATGGAATCGGTATTAGATTCCTATCCTCTGGGTACCGGTCGTGTAACCTGGAATCCAGCAAGTGAACCCTATTTGTCTAATATGCAAAAAGGGAGTATCAATTGGTTTAATCCAAACAATGTTTATGCTAAAGATGTTTATAATCCTAATACCCTTTCTGCAAAAGAAAAAAATGAAAAAGTAAGTGTATTGGCGATGAAAGTGTTTCCGCCTGAAATCAGTAGTCCTGGAATCAATAACCCTTTCTGGGGTGGTTTGATGAAGTATGTCGGAAATCAGATAGATTTTTCAGAAAAACAATACATTGAAGTACTGGTAAAAGTAGATTCTCTGGCTACTTATGATACACCGGCAAAATTACATTTTGATATTGGGGATGTTTCAGAAGACTTTTACGTGGATTTCGGAGGCAAAGGAGTCCTGAATACTGAAGATGGTAAAAATGGGGGTGATTCAAACGGTCAGCTGGAGTATATGGAGGATATTGGTTTAGATGGTATTCCACGTAAGAACAGTAACGGCCAGATTAACCCTGGATCAGATCCGGAAGATATGTTTAGTGCAAACGAAGTAAGTCATGAATATCCTGGTATTAATGGAACTGAAGGAAACGGACGACTGGATACTGAAGATATGAATGGTAATGGTAGTCTTGATAATCTTGAAAAATTGTTCCGTTATACAGTAACACTAAGAGATACAACGAACTCTTTTTATCAGAGTCAATACAATGGCTGGTATTTATATCGTATTCCCCTTAAAAATAATCCAAATAGCATCAAGTTATCTAATGCCACAAGCGAACCAGATTTAAAAAAAGTGAGTTATGTCAGAGTATGGGTAGAAACTGAAAATATGCTAAAATTGAATTTTGTCAGTCTTGATATTGTCGGAAACAAATGGTCAAAAAAAGCAATTAGGAATAGAGATAATCTTGCCTTAACTGAAGATATTGTTCCTGCTACACAAATAAATCAAAATAATGAGTTTTTTTCTGTTGAAACGGTTGATAATCAAAAAAATAACCATTATATTGCACCGCCTCAGACAACTGAAAAAGGAACAGATGGAGAGATTTCTTTTGAACAGGCTTTAAAAATACAATTCAACAATATTCAGCCAGGTCATATTGTACTGGCAAGACAAAAATTTAAAGATAGCTATAATCTGCTCACATATAATAAAATAAAATACTGGGTTTATCCTGAAAAATTATTGGAAAACAGTTTTTCTAGTGATTCATTGACCATTATTTTCCGTTTAGGACCCGATAGTTTAAACTATTATGAAGTGAGTAAAAAAATTAAAGTCAATGACTGGAATTCTAAAATGCAGGAGAGTCTCTGGTCAAATATTGAGTTTACTTTCAAAGACCTTACTTACCTTAAAACGCTCAATGAATTGAATGATACGCTTTATGTATATCAGGACATCATTTACCGAAAAGTAAAACAACCTACTTTGAGTAATATTAAAGAACTGGCTGTTGGTATTCATGTCCCACAGGGTGAAAATCTGTACAATGGAACCGTTTATTTCAATGAAATCAGAGTTGTTGACCCTAATCAGGATATCGGTTTTGCTGCCAGAGCGACAGTTGATACAAAGTTTGCTGACTTTATGAATTTAAAACTGGATTATGAATGGAAAACCTCTGATTTTTACAGTTCTACCTCGCGTACATCTGCAACTGGTACAACACTGGAAGATAAAACTTCTATCAATTTTACTAACCGTTATTCTCTGGATAAATTCTTCCCCGTTAAATGGGGGATGAATATCCCTTTGAATCTTGCTAAAACGAATAGTATCGGAATTCCAAAATATAAGGCAAACTCAGATATTCTCCGGTCAAACATGAGTGAAGAAGATAAAAAAAGAGAGAAGAATATTACTGAAACGGAATCTGTAGATTTAAGCTTTAATCTCACAAAAACACCTGCAAGTAAAATTCTTGCCTATACAGTTAAAAATATGAGTCTCTCCGGTACGCTTAAACAAACAAATACATTGAGCTCTACCCGTGCAGATTCTGTGATTACATGGCGTTATTCTGGAAATTATAAACTGGATATTCCTAAAGATAAGCTGGCTTTAACGCTTTTTAGAAATTATCAGATATATTATTTTCCTAAATATTTCAACAATGATCTGGTTATCCGAGGTGAACAGCCTGAACGATGGGATTTTTATAAAACAGCAGATTCCAGTGGCTGGAAAGTCAGACCTCAAACCGTTGATGTAAGACAACTAGAGACTCAAAATGAGATTAAATATGATTTATTGAGTGATTTTAGTGTAAACTGGAAACTGGTTACAAAGCGTGATTTATTGCAAAGAAGTATGCTTTATGATTATAACATTGGACAAGAAACCGAACGGACTCAGGATTTTCAGACAAATTACAACCCCACTTATACACAGTCCTTTTTAGAAATGTCTTTTACGAATCAAATACAATACAAAGAATATCGCAAAGCATATAAACAAAACAACGCTGATAATGTCCAGGAAACTATTTATAAATATGATGGTAACGTCAATAGGGGCTTTAAAGCGCAAACTGTATTGAAAAACAGTAATTTGCTTTCTTCTTTGGCTAATTTGCTGGCTACTGACCCAAACAAACATTATGAAGCAAATACCCGTGAAAGTGGTGGAGGTTTTGAAGAATTACCAGGTAATGAACCGAAAGACGGGGACGATAAAGACCCTAAAATGGATAATCCATTTGGTGATTATAAACCAGACTTTAATCCTAAAACAGAAGAAGATGAAGAAACAAAACGTAAGATTGAAGAAGAATTAAAAAAAATGCAGGATGACGGGATTGATAAAAAGGATGAAGAAGGTAAACAAGACGAGGAAGCGAATAAAGATGAAAAGAAAACAGAAGAAAAATCCTCCCCGTCTGCTAAATCACCTTTAGATTTGATTGCTGATGGAATTGGTCTTCTGGCTCGTCTCCAAAATATCAATTTTACTTATGAAAATGTTTATGGTACATTGTACGAACAACGGCTTTCAAGACCAGAATTCAATTATCAGCTGGGTCTGCCTCATATCGTTCCTTATAGTGATCTCAAACAGAGAAACTACGATGATACCTATACCGCTTCTTCAGGGTTCCCTTTATTTAGAAATCTAACTTCTGATTTCAGATATTCTACTAATATTACAAAGAGATATGCAGCCTCAAGTAATCAAATGATTACCACTACCTGGCCTGATATCCGCTTAACATTATCAGGATTTGAAACACTCATTGGTGCTTCAAAATATCTGTCAAGCTCCAGACTTAATTCAGGCTTTATCTATACTGAAAAACTATCAGGTGATATAAACTGGGAAAAACCCAATACAGAAGTTTATACAACTTCACTTCAACCTTTACTTGGATTTACTGGTAATTGGGCAAACAATGTGTCTAGTACGGTTGCTTACAATATCAACACTACAGAGAATATAACACATCAAAGTACATATGATGTTGTAAGAAGGAGTCAAAAAAATAGTATTACCAGTAATTTTAAATATGCTTTTAGTGCTCAAAATGGTTTTAAAATCCCATTTGTCAGCTCAAGAATCATATTTAAGAATCAGATGGAATCTGAATTAAGTATCAATTATGAAAATGAGATATCTACAACTGAAGGTAAAGACAGTAAACAGACAGATAGAGATACTTCAAAATTATCTGTCATTCCTCGTGCCAGCTATAATTTTCATCAAAATGTAAAAGGTGGCTTAACAGGTACTTACGATGTGAGTCATGATAATCGTAAAAAAGAAAGTATATCTACATTTAAACTGGATATATGGGTCGAAATCCAATTCTAAAGTGATGGATTGAAAGGAGAATTTATGAACCTCTATGAAATCAGAAAACAGTTACACCGGATACCTGAAATCGCATATAAAGAGTCAAAAACGCAGGCATTGATACTGGCTTTATTTCAAGATAATCCTTTACTCAAAGTACACACTTTTCAGACTACGGGTATTTTGTATGAATATACAGTGAATAAAGGACAATATCAACTTTTCCGCTCTGATATGGATGCCTTACCTATAACTGAGAAAACCGGCTGTGCCTTCACTTCTGAGCATCAGGGTATGATGCATGCCTGTGGCCATGATATTCACATGAGTATTTTAATCGGGTTTATGGATTGGGTTCTATCTGCAAAACCAGATCAAAATCTTCTATTTCTCTTTCAACCTGCTGAAGAAGGTGAGGGAGGAGCAATGGCGATAATTCAGACTGGCATTTTTAATCAGTTTGATATTCAATATGCCTTTGCTTTGCATATTTCAGGGGCATATCCCACAGGAACAGTCGCTTCAAAATCAGGTATCATTTTTGGCATTCCTCAGGAGTTTGATATAAGCGTTAAAGGAAAAGCTTCTCACGTGGCTTTGCCTCAGAATGGTAAAGATGCACTGTTGGCTGCTACTCAGTTTTACCAGTCAATGAATCAGTCTGTAACTAAAGCTTTTCATCCTGTTGAACCAGCCGTTTTTCATGTGGGATGGATGCAGGCAGGAACGATGCGAAATTCTTTGGCTGAAACATGTCTCATGAAAGGAACCACCAGAACATTAAGCAAAGCGAATCATCAGAAGATGAATGAGTTAATCATAAAGACAGCAGAACATATTTCAGATATTCATGAACTGGATATTAAGGTAGATTTTCCCAATACTTATGATCCTGTTATCAATAACAAAGCGTTAAATGAGATGTTGATGAGTATATGTGATGATGAAATTCATTACAGGGAAGTAGAGGCTTCTATGACAGGTGAAGATTTTGGATTCTTTACCTCATTATATCCAGGCTTGTTATTCTGGTTAGGCACAGATTGTTCTGAAGATCTTCATTCTGCTACTTTTTTGCCTGATGAAAAGTCAATTGATGTAGGTATAGAAGTCTATAAGCGTCTTCTGAAACGTCTGATTACATAAATATTGTAATTTTTTATAGTATCACAGTTATAAATTGAGAAATAGAGTGTGAAATAATACGGAGGTCATAAATGTTTTTACCATTTGATGGAACCATGATTTTAATCATTCCGGTTTTAATACTGGCATTTTGGGCACAGTCCAAAGTCAGATCAAATTTTACAAAGTATTCTAAGATTAGAAGTTCCTGCGGACAAACAGGAGCTGAGGCAGCAGAAGCCATTTTAAGAGAAAATGGGATTTATGATGTTCAGGTATTACCTGAAAAGGGTGAATTGACAGATCATTATAATCCTTCAACTAAAGAAGTACATTTGTCAGAACCAATATTTTACGGTACATCTCTGGCTTCATTGAGTATTGCTGCTCATGAAGTGGGTCATGCGATTCAACATGCAAAAGGCTATTATCCTGTTTTATTACGAGCTCAACTACTGCCAGTTGCAAATATTGGCTCAACTATGGCTTTCCCATTATTTATTGCGGGTATGATTTTTTCATTTCCTATGCTGATGGATATTGGGATCATCTTCTTTAGTGCAGCTCTATTATTTCATATCGTTACTCTGCCAGTTGAATTCAATGCTTCTTCACGGGCAATTGACCAGTTACGTGAAACAGGTCTAGTTACCCAGTCAAATGAAATTGCCGGATGCAAGAGTATGTTGAGTGCTGCTGCAATGACTTATGTTGCTTCAACTCTGATGGCTTTAATGCAACTCATCCGTTTACTTATATTAAGAGGGTCGAGAGATTAAAAGCAAATACCGAAAATTTATCGTTGACTCCCATTTGGGACGATTATTGAAAATCCTGCGTTTTGCAGGATTTGACTGTATTTCATCTAATCATCTGAGTGAAGGGGCTGTTATAAGTCTTGTTGTTAAAGAAAAAAGACTCTTTCTCAGCAGAAATAAACATTTAAGTGCAATGATCAGACATATTCCTCATTTGATAATCAATGGGGAATATGTGAATGATCAGCTTCAGGAACTTAAATCAGTTGCTGATTTTTCTCCTGATAAAATCTTCAGTAGATGTACATTATGTAATCATCTTTTGATAAAAGTGCCAAATCAGATCATAAAAGCTGATTATATACCGGAAAATCCAGACGAATTGAAGATATGCCCTCATTGTAATCAGTATTACTGGAAGGGTTCTCATTATCAGAGAATGACTGAGACATTGTTGTCAGTTTTTAAATAAAGCCTGATTGGCTTAAAGATTGCTATTTAATTTTATTAGAAACAATATTATGGAGGAATTCTATGAAAAAATCCTTAGTATTCATATTCCTGATTACTCTGTTGATAAGTATGTATGCAGTGGATATGAACAGCAGCCTGCCTGTGGATTCAGGGGTTAAAATTGGAAAGTTATCTAATGGATTAACCTACTATCTGAGACAGAACAGTATCCCAGAAAACAAAGCGGAACTAAGACTGGTCGTTAATGCCGGATCTGTACTCGAAGATGATGATCAGGCTGGTCTTGCTCATTTTACTGAACATATGGCGTTTAATGGCACTAAAAATTTTAAAAAATCGGAACTGACAGATTATCTTGGCTCTATCGGTATGGGATTTGCCGGTGGACTCAATGCTTATACCAGTTTTGATGAAACCGTTTATATGCTTAAATCTGCTACTGATGACAAAGTACAGTTAAAAAAATCTATATTTATTTTAAGTGAATGGGCAGATAAATTATCTTTTGATCATGATGAAATTGAAAAAGAACGTGGTGTTATCATTGAAGAATGGCGAGGAGGTCGCGGGGCTGATGAACGCATTCGGAATAAACAGAATGAAGTCGTATTAAAAGACTCAAAATATGCAAAAAGATCTCCAATTGGTTCTTATGAAATTATCAGTACTTTTAAACCCGAAGCAATCAAACGCTTTTATAGAGACTGGTACAGACCTGACTTACAGGCTGTTGTCGTCGTTGGTGATATTGATATCAATGAAGTCGAAACATATATCAAAGAATATTTTGACAGTATTCCAGCAAGAAAAGCACCAAGAGAGAGAGTGATTGAAGCGGTGCCTGATCATAAAGAAACATTAGTTTCTATCGTTAGCGATAAAGAAGCGAACAGTTCTTCAGTTAGTCTGGTGATAAAATCTCAGATTGAAAAGATAAAAACCATTGGTGATTATAAAAGGGTATTGACGACAAACTTGTTTTCAGATATGTTTAATCAGCGTTTACAGGAATTATCAACTAAAGAGAATGCTCCTTTTTTATATGCCTTTACTTACAAATATCCAATGACCCGCTCAAAAAGTATGTTAATGTCAACAGCTGCTGTAAAAGACAACCAGATTATAAAAGGCTTTGAAGCATTGGCTACAGAAAAAGAAAGAATTGATCGTTTTGGTTTTACAGCGACCGAACTTGAACGTGCGAAATTATCGCTCTTAAAGGATACTGAAAGACGCCTTAAAGAAAAGGACAAACAAGACTCTAATCGTTTGGTTTGGGCTTATGTTCGTCATTATTTGAATGAAGGTACTTTGCTAAATGAAGATCAGTCTTATCAGTTGGTTCAGGATTTATTACCATTGATTACACTTGAAGATGTTAATCAGTTGATTAAAGAATATTCTAATGAAGATAATCGGGTGATTACGGCTTCTTTCCCTGAAAAAGAGGGTAATATTGCTCCAAAGGAAGAAGAACTTTTAGCTGTTCTAAATAAAACCGATCGTATGGAGTTAACTCCCTATGAAGATAAAACAGTGAATGAACCCTTATTAGCCAATATTAAACCAGCTGGAAAAATTATATCAAAAAAATATAATAAGTCAGCAGATTTATATGAATTATATCTATCTAATGGCGTTAAAGTAGTTTATAAAAAGACTGATTTTAAAAATAATGAAATTCTTTTTGATTCTTTCAGCCCGGGTGGTTTTTCTAAATTTTCAACTGAAGATATAAAACAGGCTGATTTTATCAATCAATATATGTACGGTTCAGGAATTGGTTCATTTGATCGTAATGCCTTAACTAAGTATATGACCGGAAAAAATGCAGAGGTATCTGTTAATATCAATGGAATATATGAAGGTTTAAACGGCTCATGCAGTCCCGAAGATTTTGAATTGATGATGCAATTGATTCATTCTTACTTTGTTCAACCAAGAAAAGACAAAACTTTTTTTAACACCTTTATTTCTACTTTAGAAGGATTCTTACAAAATAAAGCACTTGACCCTGAATCCGTTTTTGAAGATTCTGTATTAGTATATTCCCACAACAGACATCCAAGAATTAATATTCAAACTACTGACTCTATCAAAAATGTTGATTTAGATACTGTTTTCAAACTCTATCAGGATCGTTTTGCTGATGCTTCTGATTTTACTTTCTTCTTTGTTGGCTCTATTGACGAAAAACAAATTGAAAAACTAAGTGAAAATTATCTTGCTAATTTACCAGCTCTGAACAGGAAAGAAAAGATAGAAGATCATAAAATTGAGTATGTTAAGGGAATTCATGATTATAAGATTTATTCCGGAATGGAAGAAAAGTCAATGATCAAGATTACTCTCCCAAGTGATTATAGCCATAACAAAAAGAATAATACACAAGTAAGTGCCATGATTTTAGTGCTCAATGAAAAATTAAGAGAAAACATTAGAGAAAAAATGAGTGGTGTTTACTATATCTATGCCTATCCGGAGATTCAAAAATATCCTTCTCAGAAATTAGCCATCCATATCTTCTTAGGTTGTTCTCCTGATCGTGTAGAAGAGTTAACTCAGGCAATCTATCGTGAAATGGATTTAATGAGAACACAGGTTGTTGAAGAAAAATATATGAATATATACAGACAAACCATGCTTCAAAATCACACCAGTAATATCAAAAAGAATTATTTCTGGTTATCAAGTCTAAAAACGATATATCAGAATGACAGACCAACAGATGATTTCATCAACAATATGAATTATGTCAACGCTGTTAAAGCAAAAGAAATTCAAAAAACTGCTCAGAAATATCTGAAATACGACAAGAACAGAATCAGATTTGTGCTTTATCCTGTTAATAAAGCATAGTTTCAAGCTAATAGAAAAGACCCGGATTTGCCGGGTCTTTTTCTGCCATAAATTGTACTACAAACATCTTGTTTGTAGAAAAAAAGTCAATTTCCATTTTTAATTTCAATGCCACCAAATATGGCATAAGCTTCAATAAACAATTTTATTTCTTCGCCTTCATTCTGCTCAGTGTTATGAGTAGAATTGGTTATCCCACCAAAAACGGGAGTTCCTTTTACAATAATCTTCCAGTTCTTTGGCACAATAATGTCGACCCCACCAAAGATAGCGTACAGTTCAAGACGAGCCTTGTTATCATGTAATTTGGCTTCTGTCAGGTCGATGTCAGCCCCGCCAAAAATAGAACCCACTTCTCCACCTTTAAAATTTTGGGAACTCACTTTTGTTTCAAAACCTGAAAACAGATTATAATTTTCTAATTTATCTTCATCATTGGATTGGTTTATGTTGATCCCATTTTTGATAAATTCTTTATCTACAATGATTTCTTCATCAATGACGATATGACCTTTTTTGCGTTTACTCTTCCATTTACCAGGAATGATAAACCGAATACCGATGGCGATTAATATTGTAGGCCAGATAAAGTCATACCATTCAAGTGGAGTCAATCCTAAATTTCCTAACAGGAAAAGAGCTCCCAATATGCTTATAAATAAAGAAAAATATACAGAGTTCTTCTTTGAAAAGAAACTGTCTAATCCCCAAAAAATCAATATGACAGGCCAGTAGGTCGAGATAAGACTCCAGATATTGCTGTCTGATATTTTATCACCAATCACAGCAAAACCAATCAGTATCAGTAATACACCAATGACAATTCTGAATTTCATTGTTCCACTCCTCTATTTGTTTCTTGAATTATGAAATGCAATTATTAAGCCAAATCGATGATATCAAATTCCATATTCAGCAGATTTAGCATCAAAAGTTTTTTCCTGAGTATATCTCCCTTATGCAGGAGAATTTTAATACATTCTGCCACTTGGATTGAGGCAATACAGGCTGGGGTAAATGAAGGATTACCTAAGTCTTTTTCAAGTGCTTGAAGATCTGTATCAGGATAAATCTGATTCAGCACATTATCGCCAGGGTAGATAACAGAAACCTGCCCATACATGCCGGCAATTGCACCATGAATCATTATGATATTTAGCTGTTTGCATGCCTGTTGTAACAACTTTCTGACAGGTATGGTGTCAAGAGCATCCAGGACAATCTCTGTATTTTGAAGTATATACTCTGCATTTTTCTCAGAAAATCTGTCATCTATGGCAATTACGTTTAAATTAGGATTGATCTGCTGCAATCTTGCTTTTAATTCAAACGCCTTTTTTTTACCGATATTATCTGAATGACTGATTAATTGTCTGTTTAGATTACTTTCATCAATGATATCATCATCTACAAGCGTGATTGAGCCGATACCTATTCTACAAAGCATTTCAGCTATATAGCCCCCTAGACCCCCACATCCAATAACAGTAACCTTTTTTTGTTTAAGCTCATTTTGCTCTGTCTCACTGATTGTATTCTTATTTCTTTGATAACGTTTGTCCATCTATTCCTCTTTCTTTTAAAGTATATGAAATTAAAATACGAAGTCAAGAAAAAAAAATATTATTTTACTTGCAAAGATTAAAGTCTTATATAGAATGACTTATAAATGATTAAATAAGGAGATGAAAATGCCATTAAAAACTGTTGAAGTAAGTGCAAATCTCAAAGATAAGTATGAGATTGAATTAAAAGCCAGGGACTTTTCACTGACAATTGATCAGCCTAAACCAATGGGTAATGATCAGGGACCTACTCCTTTGGAATATTTTTTCTTTGCTCTTGCTGGTTGTGTTTTAACTATTGGCCGTATGGTTGCTCTTCAGAAAAAAATTGATTTAAAAGCAATGGATGTGAAAATTGAAGGAGATTTAGATACCGATGTACTTTCAGGAAAAAGTAATCATATCCGCCCTGGATTTACCAGAATCAAAGTCATTACAACGATTGATGCACCATTGACTCAGGAAGAGAAAGAAGCATTTATAAAAGAAGTTGATAGTCGTTGCCCTATCTCTGACAATATCGAAAATGTCTCACATATCGAATTTGTTGTGTCTTAATACATTAACAAACATTTTTTAAACCATCCCTAGGGATGGTTTTTTTATTACCATTTTTTTTGTTTAATCAGCTGTTCTGTCTCCTGAATCAAACTCATCCATAGCTCCTGTCGGTTTGCCAGTCCTTTTAAACAGACTGCATGACTTTGAGCAGATAATCTCGAAGTGCCTGTACTTCTGATGACAGGATACTGAGAATCTGGATAATCCCATTTTTTTATGGTCTGACCACTTGCGACTGCGCTTAGTGTAATTTCAATTTTAGTATCATAGAAATGCTGACTGGCTTTTGTCATTTTTGGCAGGTATTTTGTTTGAACCTGGATATGAATCATGAAATCTGCTGGCTGGCTGTTTTTTAACTCTGCTGATTGTAACTGAAAGCCTTTACTTCTGATGGCCTGGCTGATTTCCTGATATAAATCTTCGTTAGGTAGTTCAGCTTTGATATCGACCAGAAGACGAATATTTTCGTTAAACAAAGGGGAATGGAGTGTGAATTTTAATGAGGGCAGCTCTTTATAAATCTCTGATTCCGGAACTAATGAAATCTGGTAATCCTGCCTGATAAAATGGCTGTAATTGGGATTAATTACCAGTAATCCAGCTTCATCTGTTCTGAGGATTTGAGTACTATTACTTTTTACATAGAGATTGATATCTTTTAAATCATGATTTTGATAACGAATATGAATATACACCTGTTTTGGAAAACGCTCATCAGAATTAATAAATCGGATACTCAAATCCCTGCACATTTCTGTCCATAAGGATTCAAATGTCACATAATGTTGCTGATAACGTTCTGCAATTTCTGTAGAAATTAGGGATTTAAACTGAGCATTTTCTGTCTCAAATTCATAAAGAGATTTTTTGAGTTTTATCATTTGCAAAACAAAGGTTTTCAATGCTGTTTCCTGGAAACGGGTTTCTTGTATTACTTCATTCATTTGAGCAATCTGTCTGATGAATTCTGTTTCCAGAGTCTGAATATACTGCTTTTTTGAAAATGCTACCCTTACCCAGGCAATATACCAGGATTCACCATGCTCCTGGTGTTTTTCCCAGTAAACTGCATCCGCTTTGAGGTTGATACGAAATAGCCCTGAATACTGACTCTGTTTGATGATACTCATTTCCTGACGATTGTTCTGATCAGAATTGAAACTGTATTCGTTTACCAAGATGCTAATTTTTGCCTGAGTACTAAGATTTTGAATGATTTGTGACTGGGCATGAGAGACAGCACTGTTAAAAGCAGATTGCAGGTCTGTACTCTTTTCACTGATACCAATATATATATCCGAATTTTTATTTTGTATCTTTTTTAGAGAAGGATCTCCAGATTTTTCTGTCAACTTTGCTTCACATAAGCAGATGAGAAGCAGAAAGAGGATAAACAGAACGTTTGTTTTATTTAAGTTGAACACGAAATTATCCCCGCTTTCGAATAATTAAAACAAACTCTCCTTTAGGTAAATTGGCAATTTGTTGTTTATAATCTGAAAGAGAGAATCTCATTATTTTTTCTTCAGGCATGGTTAGCTTATAGCCTAGTATCAGCTCTGTTTTCCCATGAAATACTTTCGCAATATCTTCCAGAAGCGCACCCAGTCTGTAGGGCGTATCGAGAATTACGATATTATTTTTGCTATGAAACTGGCTATGAAGGGATTTAATCTCCTGAATACGGATCTCTTTTTTAGGAGATAAAAAACCAGCATAGTAAAATTGCTTCATAGGTATTCCTGCAACCATTATTAATGTCATTAAACTGGATACCCCTGGCACTGGAATCACTTGAATACCATAATCCTGCGCCATTTGAACTAATTCAACGCCAGGATCTTCAAATGAAGGGGTTCCACAGTCTGATACCTGAGCATAAAGCTTAGGCGACTGAATCATCTCATGTATTAATTCTTTTATCTGGTCTGTAGTACTGTGCTCGTTTACTTCAATTATTGGTTTGGATAGGCTCAGGCTTCTCAGTAGTTTGGCTGTTACTTTTCGTTCTTCTCCGATGATGATATCAGCCTGCTCCAATACTTTTAGGGCTCTAAGGCTGATATCTTCGGGATTGCCAATTGGCGTTGCTACGATATATAAGATTGATTTGTCTGTTATGTGAGTCATGAAAGGGTATCTGTGTTCTTTCTTTTTTTTATGACGATTATCACACCTGTAATGGTTAATATCAAAGAGAAAGCAAGTCCGATACCTGACATAATAATACTCTTTTGATAAGTCTCAGCTACGAATTTCATTTCAACATGATGCTTGCCGGCAGGGATTTCGACACCTCTCAATATATAGTTTACCGGATAGATTTTAGTCTCTTTCCCATCAATAAAGACTTTCCAGCCTGCAGGATAATATATTTCTGAGATGGTCATAAAGGCATTGACAGGCGTATTGACTTCCCATTTGCTTTGATGCAGATCTTTTTCCAGCATTTTAACAGAAGAGGAATCGGAATATGAAAAGGCTGGCACCTGCTCTTCAACGATTGCAGTTTCTGCCGGATTAAAAGAGGGACTGTTCAGTTTGCTAAAGATTTGCTCTGGCTGACTGATGAGCTCTGCATTTTTGACAAACCATGCACGCGGTAAAACAGACAGATTTTTAAAGACATAAAGACCATTTTGCTGATCATAAAAGACTTCTTCAAGATTAGGTAATGGTAATTGATTATTAAAAATGATATATTTGGTATTTAACATATTGATGATATTCCAGTTTAATGGGATTCCCTGTACTAATTCTGCATGGAGTGATTTTTCAATAATTTCCTGATAACGTTTGAGTTTAGCACCGTGGTAACCGCCCAGACTCTGATGATTGTATGACCAGCGGGCATTGCCAAATTCTCTGGCAAGTGGGAAAATACGATAAGTATCTTTATCCTGAAGCAGATAATTATCTACGGCATTGTTTTCAAAAGAACTAAACATCTCTTTTTCTTTTACCAGTGTTTCTGATTTTAAATGGTCTTTGTTAATCAGAGATAAATCTATGATACAGAGTATCATTAAAATGCCTAGCATGATACATTTGTTGAGTTTTTCTTTTAAAAATGCCCATATTGCCAGAACACTTAATATGAGAATAAAGGCGGACTGCATACCACTTTTTACGAGTAACTCCAGACGAATTGCTTTAAGCTGTTCTAACTGCCCTGACTGGTATTGCTGAAGTTCATCTGGCTTTACAAATGACAGAGAACTGAAAATTCCTTTTCCGATGATAAAAAGTATAAATAAGGCTATTGAACCATATAGACTATACTGGATAAATTTGCCCAGCTTTTTATCCTGTCTGTTTTTGATGATGTAATCCAATGCATAAGCAGCCATTACGACAAAGGCGAATTGAATTAATACCAGAATCATGGCTGGTACGCGGAATTTATTAAAACCAGGTACAAATTTAAAAAATAAATCATAAACAAGTGGAAATTCCTTTCCAAATGATAGTAAGATTGTAAATATTGAGCCTATTGTCAATGCTGTAAGGGTTTTATTTCTGACAAATACAATAGCAAGCATCATCAGGAAAAAGATGCCAATCCCCATGTACATAGAGGTTTGTGTGAATGACATAGGTCCCCAGTAATAGGGTGATATGCCACCATAGAATTTTGGAACGATAAAGGTCAGTACTTCGCCAACGCCAAAAGACCAGCCGGTTGCATATTCTTTACTGAGGCCTTCCGCACCACCGCGAATGGTATATTTACTGTATTCTGCAGTATTCATATAAGGATTACTAACTGCTAATCCGGCTAATATAAAGACAAAAAATAGTGAGATGGTATAAATGCCAAAAGATTTAAATTCCTTTTTTTTGATAGCATCTATGGCATATACCAGCCAGTAAATTCCAATTAAGAGAAACGTATAATAGGATATCTGAATATGATTTTCTCTGAGCTGTTGAATAATAAAGACTGAACTGAGCCCTAATCCGAGTATGTTTTTATTTTGTCTGAGATAATCAATCGCCCAGAATATCCAAGGGATATACATGATTGCTTTAAATTTGGTGTTATGCCCAATCTCAATCAGTCCGATAAAGTGACAGGATAAGGCAAATGATATGGCTCCTAACAGTGCAATCATTGGGTCAAATTTCAGATGACACAGCAGGATATACATCCCGATCCCGGCAAATAGCAAGAAAAAAATACGCCAGTCAATCAATTTCTGCATGAAAGTGAAAATGATATCTACAAAATAATATTGATTACGAAATGAAATCAGATAAGAAGGCATCCCTGCAAACATATTGTCTGTCCATTGTGCTTTTAGCCAGTGATCTTTGTTGTATTCCAGTATTTGTTGGGCAGAACCTCTCCATTGCATGGTATCAGAGGCTGGGGGGGCATAGTCCAGAAAGGCAATCTTAAAAAATAAGCTACAAACAATCAATACAAATGCTGAAAGCATGATGAGGTGAATCTTATTTCCTTTTAAACTGGGAGAATTTGTAACTGTCTGATAAGAGGTTTTTGCGTCTTTATGTTTCAATCTGCTCATCTTTATCTCCATTAGGTTGTTTTTGAATCCTTTTTATCTGACTTTAATTTTTGGTCAAATGTTTTCTTTTCAAGGTTTATAAATCATAGGAATTCTATATTATAAATTTTATATGAAAGTACACCTGTAAACAGATAAAAGCAATTAAAAGAATGTTTTCTTTCCTTATTCCATCCTTATCCTTTCCTTATCATATCCTTATTGCCTGTAAAATGAAAATGATGAAAATATTCCTGAAAAAAAATGTCAAATAAATTGCAAATTACCTAAAAAAAAGGGACAGCGATGCCGTCCCTTTCAATTAACAAATGGAGATGTTATGAACTGATATTCAGTTCATTAACGAGTATGGATGCAGAACCGACAGATTCTGAATTATATTGGAAGTCATTAGCAATTTTTTCAATGTTGTTAAGAACTTGAAGATAATTGCCAGAGATCGTGAATGGAGACAGAGAACCCTGTTTTTCACCGTTCATGTAGAGGAATCCTTCTCCTGATAGTGAGAAGTCTCCTGATATTGGATTAGCACCTGAATGAAGACCAGCTAATGAAACGACTTCCAGTACTTTTTCAGCTGAAGTGAGTAAATCTTCTTTTTTCGTCATACCTGGAATCAGTTTAAGGTTACTTGGACTGATGCCAAGACTTGATTTGTAAGATCTGGAGGCGTTTCCGGTTGATTTAACTTTGTCTTCATGAGCCGTTACGGTATTATGAAGAAAACTTTTAAGAACTCCCTGTTCAACCAGAACGGTTGTCTGAGTTGGATAACCTTCACTGTCAAATGGGAAACTTGATAAACCGTTTTCATCTCTGGCATCATCAACGATTGTAACCAGAGGATTTGCAATTTGCTGATCCTTTTTGCCTTTTAATAGAGAACGGCCTTCGTGAACTGCGCTGGCTGAGAAAATAGATGAGAAAGTACTGAGTAGGGCAGAGGACATGTCATTGTTAAATACAACTGCATATTTTCCTGATTCAATCTGAGTATCACCCAGTAAATTAAGTGCTTTTTCTACGGCTTTATCAGATATTTCTTTGGCATTAAAATCAGCAAAGTTTTTGCTCTGTTTGATTTCCATGGCATTTCTTCTCTCACCGTTTTCTTCAACCAGGAGGTATGTATAAGCATAAGCACCGTTGTTTCTTGCTTCTTTATTTAGCCCTTTGGTATTAGCTATCTTCGTGTATGAAGAATAATCTCCATAAATTGCATAAGTAACATTTTTTACACGAGGATCTGCTTCATAGGCATATTTTTCTAAATCTTTTGCTAATTGGATTTTCAGATTCTCATCAGTTGTGTCAAGGGTTTCATCATAAGTTGAGAATTCAAGCGCTTTATCTTCGTAATTATCAAAGATAGCCATTTCTTCTTTTTCTATGATCAGACTATTTTCAATCGCTTCATCTACGATGCTTTTCAGGGTTTCTTCAGAGAAATCTTCACTGTAAGCATAACCGATTTTGCCATCTTTTTTGATTCTGACGCCTAAACCGCGAACAGTTGCATTTTTATAGGATTCGATGTTTTGGTTTAAAATCTGAACACTGAAGTTTTTGCCCTGTGACAAGATGATATCCATGTCATCTACTTTATTTTCTGCATATTGAAGCAGTATATTAAATTCTTTATCGTACATTTTTGCCTCCTTATCTTCCGCCAACGACAATTTCGTCAATCTTGATGGCTGGTTGACCCACACAGGTTGGTACGCTACCACTGACTGACCCACAGTTACCTTCAGCAAAAGCCAGATTATCAGCTACCATACTGATTTTATGCAATGCATCAGCTCCATTGCCAATCAGGGTTGCTCCACGAATGGCTTTACCAATCTTTCCTTTTTCAATCAGATAGCCTTCAGCGACTGAGAAATTAAAATTACCTGTGCCAGGTGTAACAGATCCACCACCCATTTTTTTAGCATAGATACCGTAATCAACTGATGCAATCAACTCTTCGAGTTTGTGTGGACCTGCTGCAATATAGGTGTTTCTCATTCTGGAAGTAGGGGCATATGTGTATGATTCACGGCGTCCACTACCAGTAGAATGCATATTCATCTTCATCCCACCTAATTTATCGACAATATATGATTTTAAAATACCATTTTCAATCAGAACCGTTTTTTGGGTCTCATGACCTTCATCATCGATATTGGTAGAGCCCCAGTGATTTTCAATCGTACCGTCATCAATTGCAGTAACTGCCGGATTAGCAATCATTTCACCCATCTTGTTACAGAAGACAGATGCACCTTTCGCTACAGAAGTAGTTTCAAGTGAGTGTCCGCAAGCTTCATGGAAAATCACGCCACCAAACCCATTGTCTATAATGACAGGATATTTGCCACCCTGTACATAATCCGCATTGAGCATGGTAATGGCTGACTTAGCAGATTCTTCGCCTAAGTAAACAGGATCAAGCATTCTAAAAAACTCAAAACCCTGTAAAGCACCTGGTGATTCTCCGCCAGTCTGCATTTCTGTGCCATTGGATGCAATCGCACTGGTCGCGATACGTGAATAGCGTCTTTCATCTTCTGCCCATAGACCTTCACTGTTAGCAATTAAGACCTTCTGATTTCTTTCTATCATGGTCATATCCACCTGAACAATCTGATTGTGGTAAGCTCTGGCAGATTTGTCAATCTTTCTTAAAAAATCAACTTTTTCTGATTTTGCAATATCCTTGGCATGGTGAATAAATGGGTGTCTGCTGTTTATTTCTTTTTTCCTCAAATCAATGTTAAAAGATTTTACCTGATTTTTCAGGGCTGAACCAGCAGCATAAGCTGTTTTTAAAAGCGATTCTTCACTTAAATCATTGGTATAAGCATAGATAGCCGTCAAACCAAAGAAAACACGAATGCCTGCTCCCATGCTTTTCCCTGCAACACTCTTCTGTGTCTTTTGATCAAAATACCGGATATTCGCAGAATACTGATCTTCTACAAATATTTCAGCAAAGTCAGCACCATTCTCTAATGCTCTTTCCAGGACTTTACTCACTACATTCTTATTTAGCATAAGTACTCCTTTGTACAATTTGTATCATCTGATTGTTTTTATTCATTATTGATCAGCATATTTAGACTTTGAATCAAAATGAATCATTTTAGACTTTTTGTCTGCTTTTCTTCTTGTAAAGGCAATGACAAAATATATCACACTATCTGTTGTTTCTATTATTTGCATTTATTGTTCCAATTTTGTTTTCAGACGCGGAAAACAAGGAAAAGAATTTTAAGACATGGATAGCACGGAAGGCACTGAGAAAAAGTTATAAGACACGGATAGCACGGATTGAAACAGATGAAATGAACAATAAAAATTTAATCTAATAACTTTGAAAGGATGTCATTATTGTCACACTAAATATGAGTAACGCAGGGCTTTAGATTCTGTGCAAAAAATAATACTCTGTAAGAATGACAGAATCATAGACAGAGGTGAAGAGCCTGTGCAAAAACCAGAGTTCCGGAGGAACGAAAGAATCCTAGCCCGTGGTGAAACCACGGGGAAATAGTGAGTTACGGTTCAAGCATCGTAGATGCGACATAATCATTTTTCTATTTTTGCACAGACTCTGAAGCGTCTGATATATTGTGTTACAAGAAAAGCACCGTAGGTGTGACATAATGTGATTTTCCTCAATGTGAACCCTTAAATACACAAAACACAAAAAAAGATAATTAACCACAGCGAATACAGAGAACATAGAGAAGATTGAAACATTTATTTCTTATTTTCCCCCTCTTTTTATCCGTTTTATCTGTCTTATCCGCGTCAAAAAAATACCCGTAACAATCTGTCATATCAGTGTCTAAAGATCAAGGCAATTCCAGACTGACAGATTCCAATAGGGAATTGATATTGCTTCCGGCAGGGATATTGTTTGCCAGGATAACCACTGAATACCAGTTTCCCTGAGGGGATTGGTAGAAAGCGACGACATTATTGATATTCCGCATAGAACCGCTCTTACCATATATCTTACCTTTTAACAAGCCAGAAGTCAGCCTGTTTTTTAAGGTGCCGTCTTCTCCTCCCACTGATAGCGTTCGCAGATAGCTTGGAAACAAATCAGAGTGATAGATTTCAGCCATTAGTTTTGAGAAATCAGACGGTTTGATTTTATTATATATAGATAATCCGCTACCATCATCAAAGATAGAAACCTTTGTATCGATACCCATCGCTTTCAGGTTTTCTTGTCTGAAATCTGCTTTGATCAGGTAAGTATTTACCTGTTCAGCAAAGGGGTTAATACTGTATTTGTTGATAACCTGACAGATGGAATCCAATGGGGGAGAAGTTAATCTGAAAAGCAGGGTCAGACTGTCCGGGTAATTAGGATGAGGGCTTATGATTTCAAAAACAGCATTTTCATTTAGCAAAGATTGTTGTTGCATGTAGCGCTTAAAACTCTCCATAAAATAGTTTTCTGATTCAGAGATACTGTGTCTAAGCTGATACTGGTTGTTTTTTTGTATACTGCCACTAATGACAGGGGCTTCATTGATAGTTTGTCTCAGTCTGATCTGATTGATATCCCCCTGCTTTAACTGATTACTGACCGGTCTTTCAATCAGTAAACTGTCCTGTTTGATGTGAATGCCTGAAGAATCAGATACGATATTGAATAAAACCAGATTGTTTTGATAGGAAAACTCCGTAATCTCATTTTGAAATGCCAGACCGTAATCATCAAAGAGCCAGCCAGGCCGATAAGGATTTGCCTTTTGACCTGCTCTGATCAGATATAAATTACCTGTGATGGTCTTGATTCCTTTTCCTTTGAGTTCGATCTGCCATTGGATGAATGGGCTTTGAGAACCCTGTTTCATGTAAAAACTGCCCAGAGTCGGATCTCCTGAAGCCTTAATGTATAAATTGCCATAGAGAATACTGTCTCTGATTTCTCCTGAAGCCATAAATTCAGTAGAGAATTGGTAGTCTTTGCCGGCCTGTTTGAGTGCAAGATAAGTTGTAAATAACTTCAGTGTGGAGGCAGGTGTGAAAATCATCTCTTGATTCTGCTGGTAGATAATATCCTCTGTTTCCAAATTTCGTATATCAATCCCTATCAACATAGTTTGACTGGCAGGGGCTACAGTTTTGGCAATAGGAGGAGTATCGTGGAATAACTGATTGATAGAACAGGATGTGAGCAGCACTAAACACAGATAAAACAAAAGCATTTTCTTCATTATAAACCTCTGGGATACTTATAACAGATATCAGCTCATCCGTCAAGCTGAAAATCTTATGTGAACCACTAAATACACAAAACACACAAAAGAAAAATATTTAATCACAGAGAGCACAGAAAAAATTTAAACAAAAACTATTTACAACCACGGAAGGCACGGAAATCACGGAAAGATAAGCAGATTTGACTTAAGAACCGCCTCAGCGGGACTTGAGTTAAAAATGCGACAGAATAAATTGATTATTGGTTTAATTTGCCCAAAAGAAAAAATCCTAATCCGTTTTAATCAACCACATCCGTGTCTTAAAATCTGTAAAAAAGAATTTGTAAAAGATTTTTCTTGACAGAATTTACAAAAAGCGCTAATTTTGATTTGAATAAGGTTTTGAGGAGCTTATATGAATCGAAGGATTCTGCCCCTGCTGGTTTTACTGGCATTTATGCTGTCATTGTATGCCACTGGTGAACTGAGAGAAATGGAATACAAACAACTGCCCGAACCGGCTGTTTTTACCGTGATGCGTTCTAATCCTGAGGATGGTGGTCTGATTATCTATTCTTCCATACCCAATCTCAGATTTGATTCCAATATGAATGGTATCGTCAAAGAGATTGCCAAACCGGAAGAAGGGAAATATACTCTTTTTCTCAAGACGATGACCAGTCAGGTGATTATTATCAAGGCAATCAACTATATCGAATTACATATCCCGGTCAGAAACCTCAAATCTCAGGAAGTCCGTTACTATTCTGTGGAACCGAAATTCACTGATTCAGATTTTGGGACAGGGAATTTTACTTTAAACACAGAACCTGCCAATGCCTCAGTCTCGATATTGGGTATTCCGCTGGGTGATATCAGAACGCCTTATCAGTTTAAAGATTTTGCTGCCAATGCCTATCGGGTTACCTTGAAAAAAGAACGCTATCAGGATAAAGATGTCGTGATCCGTGTGGAAAAGGACAAGAGTCAGGAAAAAACAATCAACCTCACTCCAAACTGGGCAGATTTGACAATCACATCAGAACCTTCAAATTGTAAAGTCTATATCAATGAGGATTATAAAGGCTATACACCCCTTGATTATACAGGTGTGATCAATGGTCTGGACCCAGGCACTTACAATATTCGCATCGAAAAACCCAATGAGTTTTTTCTGGACAGTGCTAAAACACTTGTATTAAATGCCGAAGATCAAAAGAAAGAGCATTTTGTATTAGAAAATATCAGTGGAACCCTCTCTTTTAAAAAAGCAGAGAAGCAATACAATGTCTATCTCGATAATACATTCAAAGGGCAACTGGCAGGTCAGTCGAATGTTCGTTTGCTGAGTGGTTCTTATCAGATTCGCTGCGCAGTCAATGATGAAGATGCTGAGTTTTATGCTGATTGGCAGACTCGTGTTGAGGTCAAAGCCAACGAAAATATTGATATCGTACCATTCTTTAAAAGTGAATATGCTACGCTCACCCTCAAAAGCAATCTGAGTCCGGTCGAAGTCTCTCTTGATAACAAGGTACACCGTCGTTTGTCATCCAGACTCAGTTCTAAGCTTTTCCCCAAAGACTACACACTAAAAGTACAGAAGACCGGAGAAAAGGCGTATGCTTATCAGATCTGGCAGGAGAAAATATCTCTGAAAGACAAAGAAGAAAAGACTATTCAGGTAGAAATCAAACCGATTATGGCAAAACTTAACCTGAATTCTAATATAAACGGAACCGAATATACGATTCGCGATGTGGAACTGGATCGGAATGTAGCAGATAAAAGCAAAACTGACCAGCACAATCTCCTGATTGGTCAGTATGAAGTCATTGCTTCTGCCAAAAATTATGTTTCTGAAAGCCGTACAGTCAATTTGAAAGACTCTCGTTCTGAAAACCTGAGATTCAGCCTTATGACCTATGAAGGCTCGATGCAACAGAAAAAGCGGTTCTGGGATATCAATATGTATTCCGGCTTACTATTGACCGCCCTCAATGGTGCTGCGATTTATTATTGTGATTCTCAGGCAGAAGATAATTATGATTCTTACCAGCAGGCAACTTCTCAGGCTTCAGCTGTTTCCTTCAGGGATAAAAGCAGTACCTGGGCTGACCGTTATCAAATGGCTTCGATAGCTATCTCTGTTCCTGCAACCTATACCTTGTATTCATTTATCAAAAGCCGTATCTATGGCAGCAAAATCAAAAAATGATCATAAACCACGGATATCACGGATTAACACGGATGAAAACGAATAAAGAACAACCACGGAAGGCACAGAAATCACGGAAAATGGAATTTACCACAAATGCCCTGAAAGGGCGTGATATGAATAGCCTACGGGTTTTAACCCTAGGGATAGAAACACCCACCAACCCCCGCTCCGTAGGTGCGGAACAAATGATTTATAACCAAAATCATTCAATCGTAGGGGCTGGCCTTGCGCCTGCCCTTCAAAGAGATTGGTTAACCACGAATAACACGGATGAAAACGAACGATGAACAACCACGGAAGGCAC
>JAKQQL010000227.1:0-13566 GCA_029564175.1 Candidatus Cloacimonadota bacterium | reverse complement strand
AGCATTTTGCGCTTCTTCGCTTCCCGAAGTATGTAACCTGATTTCTTCCGCTTCTTGGTATCTTTCGACCCTTTGGGTCTCCCAGCCTTCTTGCCCTGCATCTTTGCCCTTTTTAGACCTTCAATTGTCCGTTCCCTGATATCCCTTTTCAAAGCACCTGATATCGATAGAAATGATTTGGTTGGTTAAATCTTCGTAGTTGTGTCAATTTGCCAGAGCAAAGACTTGCAAGTTCTCTGGCCTCTTTTGGCATCTGTTTGGGAATATTTCCTTGTTCGTCAAGGAAGTGGATTAAATCTGAAATGCACATTTAATGAATGATTGAAAAAGACTGAGTTCATGATATTATTTTTTCAATAGCATCGACAAAAAATCTTCATCAAATTGATAGCGAGGAGTATTCGTATTTGTAATGTCAATAACAAACCCATTTTCTTCAAGCACTCTAATATTGCTACGCAGGTACTGGTGCTCACTCTCGAAATATGAAAAAAGCGGTTCATTTGAATTAAAAACAGTTCCTTTGGTTGGTAGAATGATGAATTCTTTGCATTTTTTCATATCCTCTGAGGATATGTCATCTCTCATTTCCTTTATTAATTCTGGCATCATCATTTCTATTTTTTCAAATGACTTCTTTTTTTTAATAATAGCATCCTTGTTTTTTGCTTTATCAGCAAGTCGAGTGGCAAAATAATTTCCTAATACGCCAACCGATAGTCCAGAAATAAATGTGATTATGTGAGATGTCCATGATTTCATAATATTAGAGTTTTTTAATTATATTTTCTTCTTTCTTCAGGAATACTATTAAGTAGACATGTAGTTGTTAAAAATTATGTTTTGCTTACTGGAAATTCCAGTTTTTGTTTTTCTCTTCTATAACAGCTAAAACATGCAGGAAACGATAGAGAAGATTTATTTTGAGTGCCACATATATGGCAATACTTTTCTTGATGCTTTTTGTCACTTACTTTCTTCCAATTAGCATAACAATCTCGACAATAAGGAGCTGTTGGTTTCAAAGGAATTTCTTTTCCGCATTTTATGCAAAATCCATCTTCTTGTTTAACATGTAACTTTACTTCTTTTTTGATTTTTGCTACATTTTCAATCTTATTTTCAACTACTATCGATTTCTCATACCTCTTTCCAATACCGAAAACGCCCGATGAATATTGAGGTTCTTTTTTAAATAATAGTTCACTGTTTTCTATTACTTCTTCGAAGTAGCTTATTGCTTCACTTTCTGTAGAATTTGAGCCTGAGATTAAGCTAATTATTGGAGTTTCAAGCAATATGCCTGCCTCAATATTATTATCCTGTGAAAAATCATAAAGGTTCATTGAGGTTAAAATTGACATATAGTCATTTACATAAAATTTGGCATGCAGTCTTTTTTCATATCGGATTTCAATATTAGGAAACTGAATAAAGAAATCAAGTTCTTCCTTTGGAAGGGACTTCTGCATATTGGTATCATTTTTACCAAAGACAAGGATTAACTCCAATTTATCATTATGCATTTGGGTCTTCAATACATCTTTATATCGATGATGTAACTTGATGTATGGAGAAATTAACCAAAGATTGCTTTTCGCTTCACGTAAAAGTTTTTCAATTTCAGTGTTTAATTCAAATGCTTTTAAAAACTTTATCATTAAATCAATATTAAAGGTTAACTCTTTGGTTCTAATGCTTCTTTCAAAGCCACTTGCAGTAATTCCTGTATATATTTCTGGTTCTGCTGAACTGACTGCTCCAATTCATCGTATAGTGTCATGAGTTGCTCTGTTTTGGTGGCAATGCGGTATTGTTCTGAAATTGATGGAATTGGAATAATAAATTTCTCAAGGTTGTACTTTGGCAATCCTTCTCTTCCAGCACCAGTTGTCGATTCAAATACTAAAGTTTGAAAATATGGTGACAATATAACTTTATGAATAAAATAGTTATCCTGAAATATAGGTCTAATAATGCAAACATGCTGGCTAACGTTACCTTCAACAAAATCATTTGGCACATAGGCACATCTCCCAAGTGAACCTCCAGTAATGTTTAGCAGCAAATCCGAAGGCTCAACAATTGTTCCTGCCATTTGGTTTTGCACCTCATTACTAATGAATTTAATGTCATCGTAAACTAATCCATAATCATGAATATTTTGAGAACGGAAGAATGGATAACCTTTAATTGAATAATTACTTCCTTTTGGCGTACTTCCTGAACCAATCTTTGTGCAAATATCTCCCAATCTACACCATACCCAATTCTCAGGTATTTCAAACGGAATTTCTTCAGGCTTGATTGGTGGCAGTGTTTTTTCTTTCTTGATTTTCTTCTCCCGAAACAATTTTTCCTTTTCCGCCCTAATACGTTCCAGCAACACACTGGCAGGTTCATCATTGGGGTCTTGTGGTACTAATTTGCCCTGAATGGCATCCTGAAGTATCTGTTGGCGGAGCTTTTTGAGAAGGTCGAGTTGGTGGGATTGTGAATACTCTAAATAACCAAATAATTCTTTACGACTTTTAATGAATTGAACATGTGAAACCTGTTCTTCAATTTTAGGAATTATTAGTTCGTGATTTAAAAAGAAATTCTCATTCAAATACTTTCTATGTGTAATTCCAGAACTTGCTCTTTCACATAAATCATAAAAAACACGTGAATTAGTATATTGGTTAAACCATTTAATGTTCATAATACTTTTATCAACATCATATGCCCAAAAATTACCCGTAATAATTGCACCATCAGTTTCATTAGGTGCTATTCCAAAAGCACCATATCGAGCATCGATTTTTGACAAAACGAATTGCCCTTTTTTCAAAATGAATTGTTTCTTAGTACCAATTTTCTTTCCAATTATCTCATCTCTAAGAGAAACACCTTGATGTTTTGTTCGAATAGTTACCCTTTTGTAATATTGATTATCCTCAATATCAACGGGAATTTTACTGCGTTTTAAAAAATCACCAATCTTTACTTTCTTCCAACTCATTCCAATTCAGATTTAAGTTGGGTTAACAAATCATTGCTCTTTTGCATCGATTTCCTCAACATTTCAATCAATTTTGCACTGGTATATTCATGTTTCTCTTCTTGTTTATTTGGGTTCTTAATATCGAGGTCATATCTCCTGTCGATGATGGTCTTGATGTCGACCTTCCAAGCGACCTCGTTTTCCCGCCTATTGTTCCACCACTCCCTTATTGGATTAAACTCTTCCAATCGAATGGGTTTAGTTTTGCTGTATGATTTCTGACCTTCAGGCAATCTGTGTTCGTAATACCATATTTCTTTGGTCGGTGTCCCTTTCACGAAGAATAATAGATTTGTAGCAACAGTTGCATATGGTTGAAATACTGAATTTGGAAGTCGTATTATAGTATGTAAGTTACATTCTTCTAATAACTTCTGTCTTACCCTCTGTTTAATACCTTCACCAGTTAACGACCCATCAGGAAGTACGATACCTGCCCTTCCACCATTTTTAAGCAGATGTATCATTAATACCAGAAAAAGGTCGGCACTTTCTTTGGTTCGGAAATTCTGTGGGAAGTTCTTTTCATTGTTATTTGCTACAATACCACCAAATGGGGGGTTAGCCAATATTACATCCACTCGGTCTTTGTCTTTGTAACTGCTAAGGGGTCTGTCGAGACTATCCCTAAATACTATTCTTGGCAATTCAATATCGTGCAAAATGAGGTTTGTTGTTGCAAGCAGGTATGGAAGCGGTTTATATTCCCACCCCATAACATTTTCCTGAATGCTCTGTCTTTCTTCAACACTGTTGGCTTGTTTTTTCAAATGTTCGATGGCTGAGGTGAGATAACCACCTGTTCCGCAACTTGGGTCAAGTATTCGTTCTCCAAGTTTAGGACTTATCATATTTGTTATGAAATTTGTAATTGCCCTTGGTGTATAATATTCCCCAGATTTCCCAGCACTTTGAAGGTCTTTAAGGATACCTTCATAGATTTCACCGAAAGCATGGCGTTCCTTTGCAATATTGAAATCCAGTTCATTGAGTTTATTCAATACTTTGCGGATGTTAATTCCGCTTTTCATATAATTATTGTTGCCCGTGAAGACTTCACGAACAATTAATGCTCTGCCATTTCCAATGCTTATATCGATATTCCTCATGGCTGGAAACAATTTCTGGTCAACAAATGCAAGGAGTTCATCTCCCGTTATTCCTTCATCATCTCCTGCCCAATTACCTTTTTCTTTTATCCAGTGAAATTCTGGTGGAATAGGTGATTTATATTTGTCATTCAATAATTCAAGTTCCCTGTCTTTATCTGAGAATATTTTTAAAAATAGCATCCAACCAAGCTGCTCAATTCTTTGGGCATCACCATTCAAACCAATGTCTTGCCACATTATGTCCCTGATGCTTTTTATTATACCTGAAATGTTAGTCATTTTTATTTCCTTATTTTTAAAACAATTGATTTAATGTCTTTTTGGTTTTGTTTGTTTAGTAGGTAGTCCAACGATTTTTTAATGATACTAAGAATTTTATCAAAATCCATTACGCAATTTTTATGGAAATCTAAGCTGTACTGATAGAAAAATTTTCCTTTATCCCTCATATTATATGACCCAAACGGAAATATCTCATCTTCTTCCTTTTCCTTATCTTCTGATTTTCTTTTCTTTTTTCTTATAACATCATATTCACCTGAGAACCATTTTTCTTCTTTTTTAAGAGCCATCACAACATTTTCATCAATGTTAGTCCCATAGATAAAACGTCTGAATTGGTTATCCTCTATTTGAACGCCAATTTGGAAATCTTTCCAATCAAAAAAGAAATTAATAGTCGCCTTCTGATGATTTATACTTAAATTAGAACCAAGAGATTTAAATTTATTTTCATTCTCCAAAGATTTCATTACCTTATTTCGAAATTTTTCCCCAACAACACGCTGATAATTTTCCCAAAGTTTAATTTCATTTAAAACATTCTTTAGCTCTTCATTAGAACTTAATGCAAAATCATAGTTACCAGTAATAGTATAGGAAGTCATCACTTTCTGCAACCCAACGATAAGTTTAATATAGTCATTTATCAACTCTGAGAAGTAATTATTCTTAAAAATGGCAATGTTTGATTTTAATGCCTTAGCAAAATCAGAGTAAGATAAATAGGTTGAATAATTTTTGTACTTGAAAGTGGGTTTAAAGAAAGATAGGATAGTATACTTAATGTTATCACGCCCTGTCTTCTTTTTAAAAGACTGAATTAAATCATTAATCTGCTTTTCATTTGGAATGTCTTTTACTTTATTTTCAACTACCAATACAATCTGCTCATCTTTATTATAACCAACCAAATCGGCTTTAGGTCTTTTCTTTTTTCCATAGATGTCAGTTATTTCCGACCCACAAATCTCTCGTCTAAAGGACTTTAAATCATTGACATTAAAAACATCTCGAAGTATTTTAAGTCCATTGGGGATTGTACTCAGCCACATTATAAAATTACTATGGAAAAGCTCTTTTGAGCTAAGAGATAGGAAAAATATAGGTTGCTTCCTTATTTTTTGAATAGACCTAAGGTTAATTGCCATACTGATTGCCGATTTGTTAATTATGCAGATTGATATAATGCTTTCTCTAATTCATTTATTGCCTGTAAATAGATATTCTTGTTGCCAAATGCCCTAATAATTTCCACTGGTGACCCAAAATTCGTGAATGGCTTCACCTTTAAAACTTCCATACTTTCAATATCATCAATCCCTTCGTCTGCATATTTGTCCAAAAGGTTTTCTATAACCTTTCTTGCCTGTTCACTATATTTGGTAAAGTAGTTACGTTTCTTGACATTTTCCGCTCGTTCTTTTCTTGTAAGTGGCGGTTGGTCATACGCAACATGGCATATCAAATCAAATAAATCCAGCTCCTTATTAACGGCTTTATACAATGCTTCAACTAATATTCCTTGCTGTTTAAGTTCTTCAATCAAAACCGTTTTTTTGTCGGAAGAGTTCCATTTACTAATAAAATCATCCAATGAAGCAAACTGCCCCCTGATGATTTCTCTGGTATGGTCTTTCAGGCTTGTTGTAATCAGCTTACCATGATGGTCAAAGTAAAGTTCACGGCTTATCAAAATAGAAACATCCACCCCGTTTACATAAACCTTCAGTCTTGTATGTGGTGGTTCTGATAGCTCATCAGGTGGCAGAGGTGGTTCTGGTTGCAACTCAACATCAGGAGGGAAATCAACATCTGGCAGCTCAATATCAGTGATGTCAACATCATTTGACACTTCTTTAATTTGAATTGGCTCTCCATCAAAATCTGGGTCAGCGAACAGGTCTGTGGCATTCCTGAAATCAATAATTGTGAAGTATTTTTTGTCGTAATCCTCATTTATTCTTGTTCCACGACCAATGATTTGCTTGAATTTGGTCATAGAAGCGATATTGGCATCCAAAACAATTACTTTACAGGTGATAGCATCAATACCAGTGGTCATCAGTTCTGATGTTGTAGCAATTACTGGATACTTCTGCTCAGGGTCAGTAAAATTGTCAAGTTCACGTTTGCCTTCTTCATTATCGCCAGTTATTTGCATCACATATTTTGAATTCTCGGCTACTAAATCAGGATTTTCATTCACCAAAGCAGAACGCATCCTCTGGGCATGGTCGATATCAACACAGAAGACAATAGTTTTGGCAAATCTATCGTAACCTTTCAGGAATTCAGTTAGTTTCTTTGCGACAATCTGAGTGCGTTCATCTATTACCAACGTTCGGTCGTAATCTGTAACGTTATACATTCTGTCTGCCACCAAATACCCTTCTTTGTCAGTCTTCCCACGCTCAGGTCTCCATCCTTCCAAATCAACATTTATTCCAACCCTTATTACCTTGTAAGGGGCAAGAAATCCATCCTCAATACCCTGTCGGAGTGAATATGTATAAATCGGTTCACCGAAGTACTCAATATTGCTTACGGCTTTTGTTTCCTTTGGAGTGGCAGTTAAGCCGATGTGAGTAGCCTTATTGAAGTATTTTAAAATATCATGCCATGCACTATCGTCTCTGGCAGAACCTCGATGGCATTCGTCAATTATTATTAAATCAAAAAAACCACGAGTGAATTGCTTATATATATTCTTTTCTTCTTCACTGCCAGATATTCCCTGATAAATTGCCAGATAAACTTCATAAGATTTATCTACTCTGCGGTTTTTAACCACTGTTTTTTTATCACCGAAATGCTTAAAGTCATTTCTATTCGCTTGGTCGATGAGAGCATTTCTGTCAGCCAGAAATAATATCCGTTTCTTAACACCTGCCTTCCATAGTCTGTATGCAATCTGAAAGGCAACGTAAGTTTTGCCAGTTCCTGTAGCCATTGTTATCAAAATTCTGTTTTGTCCCTTGGCAATGGCTTCTATTGTACGATTTATGGCAATTTGTTGATAATATCTTGGTCTACGTCCTGAGCCATCAAAATAGTAATCCTGAGAGGTTATTCTTTCATTTTCAGGCTCTGTGATGCCTTTAAACACCTTATATTTCGCCCATAGTTGTTGAGGTGATGGGAACTCATCAAGTGAGAGTTCTATTTCAAGTGGGACGTCTTTTGCAGTTTTATCATGGAAAATGAAACCGTCACCGTTTGAAGAAAAAACAAAAGGCACATCCAGACATTGAGCATAATCCAGTGCCTGTTGTATCCCTGCTCTTACGGAATGGTTATTGTCTTTGGCTTCAATTACGGCTATTGGGATGTTAGGCTTAAAGTAAAGTATGTAATCAGCACGTTTTTTTGCTCCACGAGCAGCTAACTTGCCTTTAACGTATATTTTCCCATCCGTGAAGGAAACTTCTTCCAGAAATTGTCTGTCTCTGTCCCAGCCTGCCTTGATAATGGCAGGAGTAATGAATTTTGTGCAAATGTCCCGCTCAGAAAGTGATTTTTTATTCATAATAAGCTGGCGTTCATGAACAAATTATTCTTTGATGAATTTCATCGTTTCCAATAATGCCTCTTTTAAAAACGGCTGACCTTTAAAATCTTGCATTATTTTTTCGGTTACAAATTTGATTTGAAGTTCCCTGTAATCCAATCCCAAAGCATCAGCCAGTCCCTCAATCATTGATATTGTTATCTGTCGCTCACCAAGTTCCATCTTCGAAAGAGTACTTGTATCAATATCCAAACGATGAGCAACCTTGCGTTGAGGTATTTTTTTCTGTTGCCGAATATGCTTCAGATAACTGCCAAATGACACACTTTTCATTTTGACTGTGTTGATTAGACGGTTCTGTCAAATTTAGTAAATGATTTAAATCTACGGATAATGATTTTTCAACATTTCTGTGATAGATAGTGGCTCAGTAAAAAGCCAGATTTTGGAATATGCCATCTTAACTTCAATCTTCATAGTATATGTTTATCTTACTTGTCTTTATAATAAAATATTAAATCTGTAGAGCAACCAAATAATTTACAACACTCTTGCCAATAAAAATCATGATTAAGTTCTCCATATTCTCGATAAGCAAAAAAGTGGGCAAATTCATGTAGTAGTACTTCTTTCAATTGGTCTTCAGTTAATTTCTCAATAGCAAACAATGAGATTGTTATCGTTTCTGTTTGATAGTTAAAACAACCAGCATATTCCTTGGTGTACAAGAAATCGATTTTATATGGTTTATAGCCATTAAGTATAAACAAGTCTCGTAGATAATCCTCGATTTTAGTTAATGTCATTGGTGTATTATAGTTCATTCAATCTTTGTATATAATTTGGATTATTATCAACTTCATTTAGAAAGCATTTCCAGAGATTACTATCTTTAAATTTCTGACTAAACTTGACCATAATGGTTAACATATGTTGGAGGTTATGTGGAATTTCAACAGGTTCATTTTTAACTCTTTGACCTACCAAATGAGCAATATCAATATTGGAGTAATTGCTAATATCAATCCCATGCCAATTATTATTTATTGAGGTGGCATTTTCATAAGTGTACTTAAAGATTGGACTGTTTTTTAAAAGAAATTCTAAATCATTTGAGGTGTTGTTATCGGGTCTTGAAGTATTATTATTTTCTGAAGAATAGTTTTCTGGTTCATCTTCAAAAGAATAATTTTCCCACTCAATCCATTGTTCAGTTTTTCTTTTCTCTTTTTTATTATGTTCATTAGGTGGTATAGGACTACCATTAAGGTAGTCTGAGACTTCCTCAACAGGTTGTTTTAAACCACCCGATATGTGGGATTTTCCCACCTCATGATTATCACAATAAGGTAGTTCAGAACTACCATTGATGCTATCTTGGTTGGGTAGGACAGGACTATTTTGTTCAATAAAATTTAATTTATCCTCTGCCCCAATAGTTACATAATAATTCTTATCATCTTCTTTGATATACCCATTCTTGATAAACCATTTCCAACGTTTTATCAAATAACTTTTATCTATGTTCAATTCTCTTGCAATGCGAGTGTATGCCAAAATATAATTACCACTATCTGATTGACTATATAGATATGCAAGAATTAGTTTATCTACGGGTGTAAGACTTCGGTGCGAAAGTATTGACATTGGAACTTTTGCATACTTAGCCTGTGGTTTCATTAAATGCAACTTTTTACCTCGTAATTTTAATGTATTCATTTTTTTCAACAGTTATCAAATGAAATGTGTTTACATGTTTATTAAAAAATGTCTGACAGAAATCTTGACAGTGAAGACGGATACAAAAGACCATCCACTTATTTTGGTCATCAATTTATTTTCAAATTTATTGACCCCGTTTCATCAACTTCCTGAAGCAAACGTCTTACACTTTCACGGATGATTTCAGAAACAGATATGCCAGTTTTACGCCTGATTTCTCTTAATTTCTTAATCATAGTATCATCCATCCTGCTGTAAAGGATTTGTTTCTTCTTCTCGTATGCTACTTTGTAGCCCACAACTGTTTCATTCATAACACATCTTTTGTATTTAATAAAGTAATTTTTGTAGGGTATTTGTAACCCGCTTGTACTCATAAATACTAACAAGTTTGAAAAAAGACATCCAATCAGCATTTTTTCAGTCAAAAAAATTTGAATGCCTGTAATTATTTGTCACTGACGCCATTTCATTACCAATCATCAGAAACAAAACGCCATTCTGCTCAGCAAATCCATTGATACATTTTGCTAACATTTGGTTTGTAATATGTGCTTTAAGGATTGGGTAATTCAGAGCCGACACCTTATCCTTTAATTGCAGTTCTGCCTGTTCTTTTGTATAACACTGGCAATCCGTAAGATAAATGATTGTTTTTTCCTTAATCACATATAGTTTTAATTGTAAATAATTCTAATCTATTAGCATCTACATGTATTCTAATGGTTTTGTCAAATGCACATACCATAGGCACACGCCACGCTAATGCGCTCACTGTCGCTTTAGTCTTGTCTCAATATTGTTTTGCAACCAGAACTGGTTACTATACAGAGCAGTTCTTGAATTTAATCGAGCAGGTTGTCTGTATCGGGTGTAAAGTTAATTCCATATACTATAGGTTGGTCACCAATTTATCAACAATATGCATTAAGTTGTATAACAGCTATTTACAAAGGTCGATTTTGAGGTTTTTTTCCCTTCTAAGCATCTAATCCTTAGGTGACGAACCCTAATCTTTCACAAATAAGTTGGTAATATTCCTCATTTATCTCGCTTCCAATAAAATTCCTGCCGAGTTTTTTAGCAATTTTTAAAGTTGTGCCAGAGCCACTAAACGGGTCATAAATCAAATCGCCTTCATTAGACCATGAATTGATATGGTCTTCTGCAAGTTTTTCAGGGTAGATTGCTGGATGCTGATGTGCGATACTGTCCTCCGTTGAGTACCCTTTTCCAGTAACATATCTCCAAATATTTGTACGAGGTGAATACTCAGGGATAGGTTTGAACTTTTTCACAGGAACAAGCTCATCATTTTCATTTCTATCTTTCTTTTGTCCGAAATTGGTTGTTCCTGCCCAACGATTGGGTTTGTCACAAATCAAGTTGGCTGTTTTTGGTTTGCCCTTTGAGAACACAAACATATATTCAAAACACTGTGAATACCTCATGCTATCAGGTTTTGCTGGAAACGTTGTGGTATTCTTTTCAAATATCATGGTGTCGTGCAGTCTTAGTCCACAGTACTCCTTGAAGAATAACGCTTGTTTGAAAGACGTACCAGTTTCGCTGCCTTTGTACATTCCATCACCAACAACCCAGACGATTACACCACCATTTTTAATAATGCGGGTGAGTTCGACCGCTATTTTTTCGAATTCAAATTTATTGTTGCCATTATATTTCCTCATACCTATGCCATCATAGGGCGGAGAAGTTAATACCAAATCGACATAATTATCTGGCATTTTACTCATGGTCTGAAGGCAATCCTCATTGAAAACTTGGTTGATTAAATTGATGTCCGAATTATGAATATCCGATTTGCGGTAATTGTAATTCGGTAATACTTTTTTCTGGTCACCTGACCTCTTCTTGGGAAACTCGTGGATTATATATTCATACCCTTTAAAACGACCTTTTTTGTCACGAACTTCAATCTTGTGGATAATTCTGCGTTTAACAAGTTCCTCAAATCCCTTATTCAGTGCATAATACCCTTCTTTAAAGTATTTGGGCAAATCCTTTTTGTTGATGTTGTGATTAGAAGGCAGGGACAGCAGAAATGCTAAGATGCCCTTGGCTGTCGCTGACAACTTATTGTCATTCAGTATTTTTACGGGTATAGTTGAATAGTTATAATCGGAACTAAGATTTTGTATGCGACCCATTTCCATTTTAATTGTTTTAAGGGATTTGGTCGAAATTTAATAATTGGGGCTAATATCAAAAAGTCTTTGGTTTGAAAAATATTAGTTAAATATTATCAAGCATATTCATTAATTAATTTTCCTCATAGAATAATTCACTCATATCCAATTCGAGTGTCTCGCAGAGTTCAATTAAGGTAAGTAATGTGATATTTTCACCCCTTTCTGCACGGGAAAGTGTATTACGATGCAAATTCAGCTGTTTAGCCAGTTCAATCTGGGTATATCCGTTGGCAAAACGATACTCTCGAATGAGTGAAGCTATGTTTTTAAGTTTCTCATAATATTCATGAGGGTATGTTTTCTTAATCATTAGACAAGGTTTACTATAAATACTTCACCTGACCAATAAATTGTGTGACAACATCTGCCATAACTGCGCCAAACAGTACCTATTTGCTACATTAATGCCGATTAATTGTACCTTTTTTAATGCGGTATATGGCATAAAATGACTGTTTCAACACTAAAACAAGGATTTTTTCAAAGATTTTTTAGTTTTTTCGTGCCCACATGCAGAGAATACAGGGCAAGAAAATCACAGGAATTGCAAATGGGTTACAAAGACTTGAAAAATAACTTTGCTTCCAACCCATAGTAGTTTATCAGTTTTAACACATTCTCAGAATTCCAATAGACCTGTCCAGTGGTAATTAATAGATAAGTATATCTTGAAATTCTAACCTTCCTGCACAGTTCAGCAGTACTTATACCTTCCTTCTTTTGTAATTCAAGTAGTTTCCCCGCAATAGCTAACATAAAAGTCTTGTCTTCTGGAGCGACAGGTTTGGGAGGTTTATACTGTTTTTCTGACTGTTTTGGCTCAGTATCAATTGTTGGTTTCAGTTTCATTAAATAAAAATTTGATGTAAAGTTAATAACTGTCCATGAAAATGGACATAATTATGACGATAAATTATCTGATGATAGTTTTTTTTGTACTTTAGTCCATTATTATGGACGTCAGCATGAATAAAAAAATTGCAATAAGACATCAAATTATATATTCCGAACATGATTGGAATGAAGCCTGTATGTTGGTTATGTTTATCGATGGGATTGAACTTGTTGCTTTTAATGCAGTACCCATGCGGGAAACTATCACCAATTACGATGAATTAAAGAAGTATCGGTTTCAATATTTCTCAGTAAATTAAATTTTAACATTATGAAAAAAATAGCATTATACGTAAGAGTTTCGACAAGCGACCAAACTGTTGAGAACCAGAAAATCAGATTAATTGATTATGCTGAGAAAAATGGTCTGGATTATGACATTTTTGAAGAAATCGAAAGCACCAGAAAAACCCGACCTGTCAAACAAGCTCTTCTTACACGATTACGAAACTATGATTATGATGCAGTTGCCGTTTTCAAACTCGATAGATGGGCAAGGTCTTCCACTGAACTAATACTGGATACAAAGGAGCTTATTGATAAAGGCATTGGTTTTATCTCAATTTCGGATAATCTTGATTTCAGTACTGCTGCTGGGAAACTTCATTTTCAAATATTAAGCGCATTTGCTGAGTTTGAGCGGGAACTTATCAGGGAACGGACAATTGAAGGTCTAAAAAGGGCAAAGATGCAGGGCAAGAAGGCTGGGAGACCCAAAGGGTCGAAAGATACCAAGAAGCGGAAGAAATCAGGTTACATACTTCGGGAAGCGAAGAAGCGCAAAATGCT
>JAKQQL010000184.1:0-1288 GCA_029564175.1 Candidatus Cloacimonadota bacterium | reverse complement strand
CTTCCTGTTTTATTCATATCGCTTAAATTTTGAATTTTTACTTCTTTGCAAGCAAAAATAAGTAAACTTAAGTAACAGATAATGAAGATGTTGAAACTGATTACTGGTGAAATTTCGTGGTATTCAGTTTCAAGAAATGCTTGGAAGTTTCAAAAAAATCACTCTGACCTATGTGCGCGCCGGTATTTTAGTATCTGTAGTTTTTCGATGACATCACTAACGTCATCCAGTTCATTATAATCACTAATCATCTTCCAAATTCTTTTTTTTAGAACGTCTTCAGTTTTACGGGCCCCTCTGTAATTTACAATTAATTCATAAAATGCTAAAATGTCATGAATATACCAGTAGTCATCCGGTTCACTTTTTATGTCAGTGATTTTCTCAACTAGTCCACCTTTCAAATAACTGTCCAGGCGAAGTATGACACTTAAAATGAAGGCAATCCTTTTTTCCTCAATTGTATCCTGCTTTGCTCCCGGCTTTGATAGCACCTCTCCAATTTCTTTGAGAATCCTCTCAAGACATTGAACAGAAAAGGCTTCTTCATATGGGTGATCACTGGCGTATTCAGAAATTAATGCATCGAATAATTTGTTTTTCAAATCAGGAAGGGCACCTGACATACCGAGTTTGGTGAAGTAATCGTCAAAATCATTCAGCGTGAAATTTTCATAATCAGGATCAAGGTATCCTATTGATTCCATCCATGTTTTAATCCATAAGACATCAGCGTGGTTATTTATGTCATTGATCACTTCTTCCTCGGACAATGCGACGTAATTCAATCGCAAAGACCTGATTGCTTCCTCCAAGGTAGAGATTACACCAGACTGCAACAGTTTAACTATTTTTGGATCTCGGATTTTATGCGGTTTATCGAGGTTTGTAATGGTGAACTCAAGAATGCCACCAGTGAATAATTCTTTTAATGATAAAACAAGCTCTTTTCTATAAAGCAATTCCTTCCGTTGAATTTGTAATCGTTGTAACCTGTTGTTATCAAACCTTTCACACTTTCGAAGAGCTATAAGCATAAAATAATATAAGTGTTCGCCGAACTCCTCAAACGGTCCACCTTTTATCACTTTGATGAAATCCTCTTTTCTGAACTTAGTCTTATTGACCTTATAACTTATAGGAGAGGTCAACAATTTAAGTTCATCCAGAGTATACCCGGTAACGGCCTGAAATTTTTCATCTGTTAATATGTCCGGTTCCATGAGCTAATTACTGTTTTGATGCTTCTGAATTATCGTCTGATTTACCCTGATTCATTTCTCTGAGG